>JBNJDY010000021.1:0-25455 GCA_051745305.1 Thermoplasmatota archaeon | reverse complement strand
TATAGTTCAATGGGATCCTTTAGAAGATGTAGACAATTACAAAGTTTACTTTAGCAGAGATGTTTACAATTCATTTCCACAGGGATGGGATCATATATCTACTAAGAATGAAAGTTGGATACACGAGGATGTTCTTAATTCTAATGAAAGTTATTATTACATAGTTCGGGGCGTGAGTAATGAAATAGAGGGTAGAATATCAGAAACAGGGTTATGTGTAAGATTGAACCTATCTTCAGAAGATGGTAGTTTACATTACATATCGATCCCTGATGGATTCAATAATCTAGAGGAACCTACGGCTAGTGATATTGTTGAACATATCGAAGGTGATCTTCAGACTTCAAATTACCTTCAAAGGGTGGTGAAGTGGGATTATACAGTACGTACATATACTGAAACGTATTCATACGATGGTATTGGTGGATCATGGGGTGGCACCGATTTTCTTCTAGAACCAGAGGCAACTATTGGATTGGCACTTAAAAATAATCTCACCTGGTATGTTAATGCCGTTGAATCAGAGATCACCTTGGATTTTGTACACGACCCCGATGAAGGAAGTCTACATTATATATCGGTTCCATACACCATGGGAGACCTAAACAGAAGAGGAGAACTCACTGCAAGCGATATAGTTCTAGATATCGAAGGTGATTTAGAGTCTTCTGTATATATGGACAGAGTAGTTAAATGGGATAGTAGCGGTCGAGGATACACAGAAATATACGCATATGACGGTTTTGGTGAATCATGGATTGGAAACGATTTCATTGTAGAACCAGATGCCGCTGTTGGACTTATGTTAAAAAACAACCTAACCTGGACACCCACACTTATGGATTTTGAACCACCCACTGTACGATCAACAGAAATCGAAGAAAACATCGTTATAGAATTCTCCAAAGATATGAACCACACCTCTGTTGAATCTAACCTACTCTCGAACAACTTAAACTTTACTACCAACTGGATCAACAATCACACTTTGGAAATCATCCCCGATGAACCTTTAGAACCTGAGATCGAATATAACCTAGAGATCGGTAATCGATCAAAATGTATCTGTGGAAATTATTTAGATGGAAACTCCAATGGAACATCGTATCAAACCCAAGATGATGATTACGTCTTAAACTTCGTTGCAGCAACGTATCCTACCATAGAGCACGATTCACCAACAAGATGGCATACACATGATCCTATCGAACTATCAGCTAACATCAGCGATGATGAAGGCTTAGATAAGGCGTACATCAATTACACTCAGGTGAATGGTATTCAACATAATGTATCTTTGGACATCGATAACTCTAACATTTCGATCCCGGCACAAAACGAAAGTGGAACTTTTTCTTACTATTACTATGCAGTCGATGAAAATGGATTGACAAATAAATCAGAAGTCTATACTATCGATGTATTAGATTTAACCACTCCTACAATTGAATATGTTTCAGATGAAGGGAGTATATTGCCCATCGAAGGTAATCTTACAATCAAATTTTCAAAACCCATGAATTTCTCATCTATACAAAATGGACTCAATATAACGCCATATTTAGGTTATGATAATAATATGGTTACAGATAATAAGGTTGAGATCAACATAACATCTGCATCCCCAGGAGAGGAATACTTTATCAACCTCGATTCTAATATAATAAAAGATAAAAATGGTATTCATCTAGATTCTGATTACAATCTATCCTTCCGTATTGAAACACATCCTGAGATTATCTATGAACAGGAGATAGACTCGATCTATAAAAGTTCAAACCATACTTTTTCTATTGAATGTATCGATGAGATTGGAATTAAAAGAGCATCGATAGAATACGCTAATCCGAATGGAGATAATTTCTCAGAGGAACTTTCATACAATGGAGATAGTTGGACCATAATTATTCCTAGACAGAACAGTACAGGCCAGTTAGATTACAGATTTATCGTTGAGGATTATAGTGGTCTAATTTCAACTTCAAATAATTATTCCATCACTATATTGAATCCAACCGAGGTATACTTCGAGAATATTACAGGAGAGACGGATGAATCCATCGAATTCGGAGTTGAGATCATCAATCCTGTTGGAGTAAGAGAAGCAGAAGTACATTACAGCGAGAACGGTGTAGAAAAAAAAGAAGATCTAATCTTGACCGAAGGTAATGCAGGAAATGGTTTATGGACCACAGATCTCGATATCGATTCCGAAGGTGAGTATGATTACTCATTAGTCATCACTGATCTAGACGGTGAAACCGTTATCGAACACTCTTCAAATAATATCGTGGTTCAGGAATCTCGATCGATTTTAGCTAATCCTTTATTATACATACTACTTATTGCGGTTATAGGTGCCGCAGTCGGAGGAATACTTTATAATAGAAAGAATATTGTTGAAAATATATCGGAAGAAGAGAAAGACATCTCCAAAAAACCAATTGAAGAATCAAACGACGAAAACGAGGATACTGAGCAACAAACTACATGTTCGATTTGTTTCGGCGATATCGAGGAAAATATTCATATCTGTGAATGTGGTAAAGCATACCATAAATCCTGCATTACAGCGATCGGAGAATGTCCGATATGTGGTAATGATAATTTAACAGAAGAAGGTGTCAATAATGACGGAGAATGATAAAACGAAAATCCCTTATGAAAAGGTAGATCCACAGTATTATAGTGAGTGGTATAACCAAGTTATCGAAGATGCTGATTTAACCGACAAAAGGTACCCTGTTAAAGGCATGAATATATGGAAACCTTACGGTTGGGAACTTATGTCCAATATAGATTCGAGAACTAGAAGACACATGAACAAGACCGGCCATAAGGAAGTTAAATTCCCACTTTTGATACCAGAAGACGAGTTCCAAAAAGAGGCGGACCACATCAAAGGCTTTGGTGATGAAGTGTACTGGGTCACAAGAGCTGGAAAGAATGAATTGGATATCCCACTTCTTCTAAGACCCACTAGTGAAACCGCCATGTATCCTGTCTTCGACCTATGGGTCCGTTCACATGCTGACCTTCCCCTTAAAATATTCCAGATGGTCAACGTTTTCAGATATGAAACAAAGCAGACTAGAGCCTTCACAAGGATGAGAGAAATTCATTTCTTCGAAGCACATACATGCCATGAAACTGGTGAAGAAGCTGAAGAACAGATAGAACAGGATTTAGAGATCATGCAAAAACTAGCGAAGAAATTATGTCTCCCAAATTTAGAGTTGAAAAGAACAGAATGGGATAAATTTCCGGGAGCAGAGTATACCGTCGGAGTTGACTCCTTGTTACCTACTGGACGTCTACTTCAGATAGCGGGTATACATCAATACAAAGAGAATTTCGCTAAAGCATATGATATCAAATTCGAAGATGTGAATGGGGAACACAAATACGTACATCAAACAACCTACGGTATGTCTGCTAGACTCTTAGGAGCAATAGTTGGTATACACGGCGATGAAAAAGGAGTTGTTTTACCACCTGCAGTAGCACCTATCCAGGTCAGGATCATCCCGATCACTTACGGTGATAAAGAAGGGAAGATCATAGATTACTGCGATGATATAAAAGAAAAATTAGAATCTGCATGTATCCGTGTTGATTTCGATGACAGAGATGATGTAAGACCGGGCAGCAAGTTCTACGATTCGGAACAGATGGGCATACCTATAAGGATCGATATCGGTTCTAACGAAATTGAGGAAGAAAAGATCACATTGGTGAGAAGAGATACCGGTGACAAGAAAGAATACAGTGTCGAAGAAACTGTTGAAAAGGTGGAACAAGAATGTGAAGATATGGAACGGGTCATGTACCAGAAAGCTGAAGACTTCTTAAAAGAAAACATAGTAGATGCAGAAGACTTGTCTGAAGTCACTGAAAAGAAGGTTTACAGGATAGGCTGGTGTGGATCTCGAGATTGCGGTGAAACAATCGAAGAAACTACTGACAAACATATATTGGGTACACTTTACAGAGAGGAAGAATTTGAAGGAACTTGCATCCACTGTGGAAAAGAAAACGCTGAAGCTGCATATCTAAGTAAGAAAGAATAGAAAAAACTTTTTTCAAAATCTCTTTTTTAATTATTCTTTAATGGAGTAAAGAAAAAATCCAACTAACCCAAAACCTACCATCATAGCTGTAACTGAGTACAAACCGACATCCCACCATACTCCGAACATGATACCCCATGAAAAGTAAATAGCTATTCCAATCGCTGCTAATAATGCATACAAAATACTCAGGATATCGTGGCTTATCAAATGTTCTTCTGGATTTGACATAGTAAAGAAAGAAAAAAAGGGGTTATTAAAAAGTTTCGCTCTTATCAGGCAGAGTAATGTGATTCATTGAAAGGTTCTGGGTTCAATCCTTTCCTTTCTCGGATCTCTCTTACGATCTCACTCTGCAGATTCTTTGGTACTCTTTCGAATCCGCCGTGTTCCGTGGACCAAAGAGCTTTACCGCCTGTAGCACTTCTGATATCCCCGGAGAATCCGAACATCTCAGAAACAGGTGCTTTCGATTCTATCTTTGTGTTTTCGCCGTCCTGTGTCATATCTAGGATCTCCCCACGTCTTTGCTGAATCTCTACTGTAACATTTCCCATTATCTTTGAAGGAACGTCGATGAATACTTTCTGTTTCGGTTCGAGTAATAGCCTTTGTCCCTGGCACATCGCTCCGTATATGGCGTTTTTAGCTGCTGGTATCACCTGGGCTGGACCTCTGTGGATTGTGTCTTCGTGGAGTTTTGCATCGATGAGTTTGACTTTCATACCTTTACATTTCTCTCTAGCTAAAGGTCCTTCTTCCATAGCTTCTTCGAATCCCTGTACGATCAGTTCCATGGTTTCGTGTAGATATTGTATACCTTTGGTCATATCTAAGAGTACATTATCATCCAAGAATGTTTGGAAGTTCTTAGATTCGTCCTTGGACATACCTAATTCTTGTAATTCTTTAGACAGTTCGTTCTTGTTCTTGATTTTACCTTTTACTTTGATATCTCCTTTATCGATAGCATCTACAATCTCATGCTCTAACGGCTCGACTTCGAAATAGAATCTGTTGTGTCTATTTGGTGAGATACCTTCGAACACTCCTCCATGCCCTTCAACACATTCTCTATAAACAACGATGGGTTCAGAGGATGTAACAGGTACACCATGTTCCTCCCTTATCCTGTGTTCAGTGACTTCAAGATGAAGTTCACCCATACCGGATATCAAATGTTCCCCGGTTTCTTCGTCGATAGATATACTGATACTTGGATCTGCTTTTGCAATAGATCTTAACACTTCGATGAGTTTTGGTAGATCAGCTGTATTTTTTGCCTCTACGGCTTTTGTTACAACTGGTTCTGAGAAATGTTTCATCTCTTCGAATGGTACCATGTCCTTTATACTACTGACAGTTGAACCAGCGATAGCGTCCCGTAATCCACCTATAGCTACGATATTACCTGCCTTGATCTCATCGACTGTTATCCTGTCTGCACCTACACTCAAGGAAACTCTCTGGACTCGATTTGGATTCGGTATGTTGTCAACATTCAACATCATTCCGTCCTTAACTTTACCGCTGAAAAGTCTTCCTACGGATATCTCTCCAGCGTGTGGATCCATTATGATCTTTGTAACCATCATAGCCGTGGGACCACTTTCATCCAAATTGATCATAGCTTCCCCAATATCGGACTCTTCGTCCCCTCTCCATATATGTGGTATCCTGTACTTTTGTGCGTCCACAGGATTTGGCATATGTCTGATAACTTGATTCAGTAGAACTTCGTGGAGAGGTGCTAATTTGATAAGCTCTCTCTCTTTTTCCTGTTCAATATGATCATATATGTCTTTGAACGTTATCTTTTTCTTCTGCATGTATGGTACTGAGATCGCCCAGTTCATGAGTGCGGATCCGAATGCTACGGTACCGTCTTCCACACTTAGTTTCCAATCATCCTTAAACTCTTCTGGAGCATTTTTTGTGATCAGTTGATCCACTTCTCTGATGATCTTGTGGAATCTCTGCTGCATCTCCTCTGGAGTAACATTCAATTCTTTTATCAACCTGTCAACCTTGTTGATGAATAAGATCGGTTTGACCTTTTCTTTCATAGCCTGTCTAACCACGGTTTCAGTCTGAGGCATAACACCTTCAACTGCGCAAACAACTATAATCACACCATCTACAGCACGCATAGCTCGAGTAACGTCACCACCAAAATCAACGTGACCCGGAGTATCTACTAAATTGATGAGATATTCGTCGCTTTCAAAATCGTGAACCATAGAAACGTTTGCTGCGTTTATGGTGATCCCTCTTTCTTGTTCTTGTTCATCAAAATCTAACATCAATTGTTTACCAGCAAGCTCTTCCGACATCATACCTGCACCAGCGATGAGGTTATCACTCAAAGTGGTTTTACCATGATCGATATGAGCAGCTGTTCCTATGTTTCGAATCTGTAATGGTTTATCCATCAACTTCTGTGCTTTTTTAATATTTTCTTCTTTACGTCCCATAAAAAATTCACCTGATTAATGATTTTAATATTAATTCCATCTTAATTCACTATCTAGCTGATTGAGCCATCCTTTCAATTTCTTCTTTCTTTGAAACAGCGTAACTGTTTCTGTCTTTATTGGCGGCTTTCATCAATTCTTCAGCCAAACATTGAGCTATATCCTTTTTATTTTTGTAACTGGCTTTAACAGCGCCCTTTGTGTTGTTCCCGACTGCAATAGATAATCTTCTAATAGGAGATACATCCACGGCTTTTGGAACTGATATACCACCGTATGTGATTTGAGTGGTTTCTTCTTTAGGCGCTGAATGCTCGATCGCATCTACCAATATCTGGACAGGATTTTTTCCTGTCTTCTCATGGATTATATCCATAGCATCTTTGATAGTGTTATAACTTTTAGTTTTCTTACCAGTATATTCCTGTCTTCTCATCAAAGAATTGATCAATTTTTCAATGATACTAACCTCTTGATTTCCAAAACGTTCGTTAGAGTGGGTTCCCCCACTGTGTGGAACAAGTATAGGTAGTAAATTGATATATTTTTTAAGACCTGGATCTGTTACTTCTACATCTTTCATGTCGTATTTATCGAATAATAAAGGCATCTCCAAGTTTTCGTACAGCCTTTGTCTTTTGGTTAAAACATCTTCTTCAACTTTTTCTTCTTTAGCCATCAAAAGTCCTCCATCATCTTATTGGTTTTTCTTTATTCCCGGCGATCAATTCTACCAGGGCTACTCTGTTCACTTTAACGACTTTGAATCTAACTCCAGGGATATCACCGTAAGCTCTACCACGCATACCCCCTATTCCCTCAATCAATACTTCATCGTGTTCATCAATAAAGTTTATGGCACCTTCTCCAGGAGCAAAAACGGTCACCTGCCTACCATTTTTAATAAGCTGAACTTTAACACATTTTCTGATAGCAGAGTTAGGCTGTTTTGCCTCGATACCGACCTTTTCTAAAACGATACCTCTACCTTGTGGAGCTCCCTCTAAGGGATCGGCCTTCTTTTTAAGACCTTTCGCTCTCTTTTTATATTGAAGATCGCTCCATCTGAACTTTTGACGATTTTTCTTGAGTTTTCTTGCACAATTTAATCCGTTAGCCACAGTTACAACTCCATTTTTAACATTGAATCAGGGACGCTTATAAATCTTTTGGTATTTAAAAATAATGGAGGATTAGACTAAAATAGGGTGTCTAAATTCCATTTCTTCCTCTGTTTCACCGATTTTGTTCATAAGTTCGGCAATAAAAGCATCTAAAAATATCATAGCTGAATTTTCAAATATGGTCCCTAAAGGTGCTAAAGTTTTATCTTTTTCAGTCCGAACTACGTCTAGATAAATTATTTCATCAGCATATTCTGCCAAAGTCGATTTTGGGGAAGCGGTCACTAAAATGATCTCCGCACCTACCCTATCTTTGATGATCTTCGCAGCCTGGATCGCAGTTTGTGTCTCACCGGTTTTAGATATAAAAATGGCACAATCTTCGACGTTGACAGCAGGAGTTATCGTCTCACCTATGAAAAAAGCGGTAAACCCTATCTGCATCAACCGCATTGCAAAAGTACGACCTACTAGACCTGACCTTCCAGCACCGTAAACAAAAACCTGTTTTGAATTAATTAGGATATCTGATGCTCTTTTCAAATCCAAATCGTTGACGGATTTTAAGGATTTTGATATGGACTCTAATATATAATCCATAGATTCAACAAATATCTCACCCATAGGATCAATCACCTTTCTTTTTTCTTCTTAACTCTTTCGCTATCTCTTTGGCATATAATCTTTCGAAGATGACCTTCATATACATTGCATCATGTTCTTTTAGTGGTGAACCTGAGATTATTGTGACGTCATCCCATGAATCTAAAATGTAATCAACCAAAACCTCGAAGTTTAAGTCTCCTCTTTTTATCGGTGTAAAACGGTATTCATCTTCAGATCTTACTTCCACTCCAGAAAAGTGAACATAATAATCGGATTTGATGAAATTTTTACATCTATCAAATATTTCTTCGAAATCGTCTATTGAATCCAATTCGTATCCACCCATGGCTTTGAGGTGAGCAAAATTCAAAACGGGAATTGTTCCAGAGACCTTTTTACAAACATCTAATACATTATCTAATCTTCCAAAAACATCTTTTCCAGATTGTACTTCGATACCTATCATCATCCCGTTAGATAATTCCTCATTCATCCAATTTCTTATCTCTCTAACATTCCCGATAGAGGCCTCGAGGATCTCGTCATCACTCATGGATTCGTTCTTTATACCTAAGTGAGTAATAACCATATCCGCATCCAATGCATCAGCCATCACTGAACTGTATTTAAATCCTCTCTTAGACTTTTCAACCAAATCACCAGTTTTTTCTGTCAGCTTCATATAATATGGGGTATGGAGAGTTAATCTAACATCAACCTCTTTAGCTACTTTTCCAACGAGAGGAAACCTATAAAATTCCTCAGCAACTCCACCACTCAAAAAATGTATCATATCTCCTGGTTCGAGAACTTTTTCCATATCTTCGGTATAGATATCCTTGTAATCCTTTCCTTTATTGACACCTATTATAAACTTACCTTCAACTTCATTTGCTTTCAATCCGATCTCGTCTTCATCTGCGGGTCTAGTCCTAGGATTCATTCTAAGGAACTGAACCTCTAAAGCGGACAATCCCAATTTGTGCACGTCTAGTACGCCATCGAGAAGGGTCCTACCCTTGCATGATAAAGGTATCCCACTAGGTCCAAAACGTATCATAATATAATATCCTCCACATAAGGAGTAGATTTCATCCCTCCCACATATTAAATCAGTTATATATATTTAACCCATCATCTATTTAAGTTTAGCATAGTATATAATAATGGTGCTCGATATGGAAGAGATAGGAAAGGTCTTCAAATATTTTAGAAAACCGAAAGTTGCAGCTTTAAAGATCGAAAACGGTAGTGTCGTGGTAGGAGATGTTCTTTATTTTAAAGGGGATCATACGGATTTCGAACAGGAGATCACTTCGATGGAAATCGAGGGAGAATCTGTTGAAAGAGTTGAAAAAGGTGATGAAGTCGGCATAAAGGTGAAAGAAAGAGTAAGACCAAATGACAAGGTTTTCAAAAAGTAAAAATTATTTAAATGAATTCGAGTCAGATATAATCTATGTTCCAGTATTGTTCCATAAATATTATATATGTAATGGCTGTAAATTTGTTGAAGTAAATAAATGGATTGATAAATATGTTAAAAAGAAATAGACTAATGGCTGTATTTATCGTTCTGTTAATGGTTTTCAGCGTGTTTACCATGCTGGCGAAACCAACAGAAGGAGCAGCCGTTTCAGACGAAGAACTTACGTCAGACCCAGAATACGGTTGGCTTAATGCCGTCGAGATAAACGGAGATTTTTCAGACGTGGACGATGAACCAGAAGAAGATGTTTTCGTAGGGCAAAAAGAAATATCGATGCGCCCATATTTTAACGAAAACGTAACTGAACAACCATTAGACAGTGCTAACATCACCCACAGTGAAGTCGATACTGAAAACATAGATAGACTTGTTGGAGATGATTGGGAATCTAATAACAGTGCTGACTGGATTAATGGTTCTAACAATTTCGAGTGGATAACAGATACCATATACACAAACACCGGAGAATTCAGTGGTGTAGAAGAATTCGCAGGTAATTTTGAATTCGATATACCAAACGAAGCAACTCCTGGAATATACAGAATTCCAATAATGATGCAGATCGAAAATTACAGTTCTGCAACAGATCAGTGGTATGGTTCACATGAAAACTGGGAATATGTTTGGTTAGAATTAGCAGGAAATACCGAAGTAGAAGATCGAACATTAGAACCAGGTATAGAATTTGCCAACAGACCGATCACAGTTGCAAACGTCGGTAATTCCGATCTAGAAGATGTATCTCTCATGCTAGACGAATCGGATTTAGTTGATGAAGAAGGAACCGAGGTAACGATACATAATCCTGATGATACATCTTATGTTGATTATATAAGCCAAGGTTGGTCAAATCAATTTAACTTCCGTTTCACAGTACCGTTTGAGATGGAACCAGGTGAATACGAAGTTGATTATGAAATTACAGCAACTAGGGAAGAAGATGATGAAATAATAACAGAGCATGGTACAGTAACTATAACCATATCACGTATCGCTGAACTATCAGCTGAGATAGTTGAAAATGAAATAAACCAGGGAACTCCAAAACAAGAATTTACTGTTACCTTTACAAACACTGGAAACTTAGATCTTGAGAGGATTAGCGTTGAACCGGTCGATGAATTCCCATTCTCAGTACCAAGTGAATATTACGAACATTCTACTGCGACTACAGATGACCCGATGGTAGATATCGGTGACCTGGAAGTTGGAGAATCGACTGATATCGATATAATCTTAGGTATAGATCAGAACATCCAGATAGGGCAACACAAGTTGTTCTTCGATTACGAAGGTTTCTACTTTGACTCAGAAGGCGAAGTAACCGGCTCTGAAGGTTTCTATGAAGTTGATGATCTTGGTTTGGTTGCTGATACCGATGAACCATACGCATGGATAGAGGTTACTGAACCTGACGTGGCCTTAGATGTCGGTGCTTATGATCTTGATTCAGTCAGGGTAACTGATATGGGTTATCAGACAGTGAGTATAACTCTGGTCAACAATGGTTATGTTGATTTTACGGATGCTGAGATCATGTTGGACACAACAGATACTCCATTCATCAATCCTAGTGACCCTCAACAAGATACAATAGAGATGCTCGATGAATCTTTCACACTTTATGCAGGAAGTAGTAGACAAGTAAACTTCGGCGTAATGATAGATACCGAATTCATCGAACAGCGTTTAGTAGATGACAGACCGATTTACACTGCTGATTTAACGATGAATGCTCTGAACGGAGATACCTTGAACGAATCAGAAATGTCGTTATCTACAGATGGAGAAGTTTTAGGTGTAGGACCTCAACTTTCTATATCTGGAGATATCGATGACAATACAGTTGTAGCTGGCGAAGAGTTTGAACTGACATATACGATAGAAAACAAAGGTGATGAACCGATACGATCTTTGAATGTTAGGTTATCACCAAACGTGCCAAACGTTGATATCGAGTCATTCGATTCTGCCCAAGATGCTATATATTTCTGGCAGGCAGGTAGTTCACCGGCATCAACTGTTTGGAATGTTGAACCAGAAGATACGGTTCTTTATCCTGGTGAAAGTACGACTGTGACATTCAACATGGTATCTTCTTCTGATATGCAGGAAGGAGCCATCTATCATGTAGACTTAGAAGTTGGCGGAACTGCGGACCAAACATGGCAAACAACAGCAACACTTAGAACAGAAGAAGACTCATCAACGAAACCGATATTGTCCACACAATTATCATATATACTTGTGGCGATCATCATTGGTGTTTTCTTCGCATTAGGTGTTTTCATCTATAAAAGGGATAAAAAATCTAAAGCAGAAAAAGAAGAACTAGAGCAAGAACCAGAATACGAAGAAGAGGAGTATACTCACGAAGAGATAGAAGAAGAAGAGATAGAACCAGAACCCGCTACAGAATCCGAATGGGAGGAAGAAGAACCTCCAGCACCACCAGAAGATGAGATCTTCGAAGAAGATGAATCACAGATAGAACCTGGTGAAAGAGAAGAATGGTAAACTTCTCCTAAAACCTTTTATTTTTTATTTTTCCATTCCGTGATTTTTCCTTTAGAGGTTTTTATATCTGATCCGAAGATTTCTTTCATATATTTAATCGCATCAGAGTGTTTCTCTTCAGATATGGCTGCAGTACAGTCCTCGATCACGGTGATATCAAATCCCCTATAGAGTGCACCTGCTGCGGTATTTTGTACACATATATCGGTACTCACGCCCGTGAGGATAACTTTTTCAACATCTTTACATTTTAGAACCTCTTCAAGTTCGGTTCCATAGAATGCATCGAAAGTGTTTTTCTTAACATCAATACCGTTAATATTTTTTAACTCACTAATCCTCTCTGAGCCTTCAGAATCTTCCATTGCATGTTCTCCCCATACGTCGAGTTCTGGATCTTCACTAGAATGACTATCCTCTACAAATATAATTGGTATACCGTGGTTTTCAGCCTCGTTAAGAAATGTTTTTAGGTTATCTATGATATCTTGTGCACCTTTGCCACCAAATTTACCATGAACAAAATCGTAGATCATATCTATTACTATCACAGCTTCCATTGTTATCATTCCTTATACATATATACTTTTGATGATTTATTATTTTTACCGTGGGAGAGCTAAATATCTATATAGGTTTATTTCGACTGCGACTATAAATATAATTATATTATTATGAATTCGGGATAATCACAATATTATTAACCTAAAAATGTTATACGGAAATCCATCGAGGTAAAAAGATGACCGAAGACACTCTAACGGAAAATGCGAGGAAAATATTGAAAGAACGATATTTAAAAAGGGATAAGGATGGCAACATAGTTGAAACACCTGAGGAATTATTTGATAGAGTTGCCTCAACCATCGCGAAGGTGAATGAAGATTATGATGATGACAGGAGTTATGAGGATGAAAAGAAAGAATTTTATGAAGCGCTGGCATCTATGGATTTTATTCCAAATTCTCCAACCCTGATGAACGCGGGATTGGAGTTGGGTCAGTTGAGTGCCTGTTTTGTACTTTCACCTTTAGATGACATGGATAGTATCTTTCAGCAGGTAAAAAACGCTGCAAAGATATTTCAGTCAGGAGGCGGCGTTGGCTATACGTTCTCTAGATTGAGACCTAGAGGAGATACTGTGAAGTCCACAGGAGGGGTTGCAAGTGGGCCAGTATCGTTTATGAGGGTTTATGACGAGATGTGTAACACTATCAAACAAGGTGGTAAAAGAAGAGGCGCCCAGATGGGTATACTTTCCGTTCAACATCCTGATATCGAAGAGTTCATAACAGCGAAGGATGAAGAAGATTCTCTCAACAACTTCAACATCTCAGTTGGATTGACAGAGGAGTTCATGGAAGCGGTGAAATACGGTGATGAATACGACTTACTCAACCCAAGGTCTGGAGAGGTCGCAGGACAGTTAGATGCTGAAAGGATATTCAGTAAGATCACCCACCAGGCCTGGAAGAACGGAGAACCGGGTATAATATTTTTAGACAGGATCAATGAAGATAATCCTTTCGATTTAGATAAATATCCCGAGCATAAGATCGATGCTACTAACCCCTGTGTAGCCGGTGACACGATGATAAGCACAAGGTATGGTTTATTCGATGCTGAAGAGTTGTGTGAAGATAGTGAGGATCTAGACATAGTAGTCGATGGTAGATTAAGTGATGATAAAACCAAAGAATCTTCGAATGTTTTTAAAACTGGTACGAAAGACGTGTTTAAGTTAAAAACGAAAGAAGGCTATGAAATACGATTAACAGAAAACCATAAGGTGATGACTGACGATGGTTGGAAAGAAGTACGGGATCTCGAAGAGGGTGAAAAGGTACACCTAGGGAACAATGGTGTGGAATTTGGAGACAAAGGAACTTTAGAAGAGGGTTTGGTACTAGGATGGATCGTAGGTGACGGTCAGATAAAGAGATCAGAGAAGAGAGTGGTACTACATTTTTACGATAAAGACACAACAATATCCGAACGGTATGCCGGATTTGTCAACAAAATAATCCGTGAACCTAAAGGTAACGGAAATTATCACGTTGGAGTACAGGAGATACAGAGAAAAAATAGTTCTGTGAAGGAGCAGAGGGTTAGATCCGCGAGACTTTACGAGATAACAGAAAAGTATGGTTTAAATGAAAACAAACTAAAAGTTCCTGATGCTATCTTCAGATCAAGTAAAGAGTTGGCTAAGGGATTTCTGGAAGGACTCTTCACAGCAGATGGTAGCGTTCAAGGAAGTGTTGAAAAAGGAGTATCCGTCAGGTTATCTAGTTCCGAACTTAATCTATTGAAGGAGGTACAACGATTACTTCTAGGTTTTGGAATTTCAAGTAAAATATATCAAGAGCGAAGGAAAGAAGGTGAAAAAGAACTACCCGATGGTAAAGACGGGGTTAAAAAGTATGAAGTTAGAGCGCAGCATGATCTTGTGATTAGTAAAGAGAATCTTGATAAATTCAAAGACGAATTAGGATTCGTCAGAGAAGATAAAAACGAGAAACTAGAAAGGTTGCTTGATAAGTACGAAAGAGGATCTTATTCAGAGGATTTCAAAGCTACTGTAAAATCTATTGAATTCGATGGTCATGAGGATGTGTATGATCTAACTGAACCGGATACACATTCTTTCATAGCTAACGGGTTCGTTGTCCACAACTGTGGCGAGCAGCCATTGGAGGACTTCGAGGCATGTAATCTCGGACATATCAATCTCGCTAATTGTACATCAGATGGCGAGGTAGATTGGGAAAAGCTAGAACAGCTGACGGACATGGGAGTTCGGTTTTTGGATAATGTTGTTGATGCTAGTGATTTCCCAGATGTTACCGGGTATGATGGTGAAGAAGATGCTATAACCAATAGAGTTCTTGCCAACAGGAAGATCGGACTAGGTGTCATGGGTTGGCACCACATGTTGATGAAACTCGGTATCCCTTACGACAGCAAAGAAGCTTTGAGAAAAGCTGAGGAAGTGATGAAATTCATCCAAGAGAAGAGTAAAGAAGTTAGTAAAAGGATAGCTGAGGGTAGGGGAAAATTCCCGAATTGGGACGAATCGGATTATGATGAACCTATGAGAAATGCAACAACTACGACCATCGCTCCTACTGGTACTACCAGTATGATAGCTAATACGAGTGGTGGTATAGAACCTATATTTGCAGTTTCTTATGTGAAAAACGTACTCGATGGAGAAAGTATGGTGATGCCGGATACGGTATTTGAACAGATCGCAGAAGAAGAAGGATTCTACAGTGAAGATTTGATGAAGAAAGTCGCTAAAGCGGGTAGTGTTACAGATATCGATGAAGTGCCTGAGGACATCAAACCGATATTTAAGACCGCATTAGAGATCAAACCTTCATGGCACATCCGGATGCAGGGTGTATTTCAGAAATATGTGGATAATGCCATCTCTAAGACCGTCAATTTCCCCAACGACGCTTCTGAAGCTGATATAAAGGAAGTGTATAAGCTAGCATATGAATTGAAATGCAAGGGCGTTACTGTTTATAGGAGCGGTTCTAGACAGGAACAGGTGATGGAAGTTGAGGGAGAAAAGAAAGATAAGAAATCTAGGGAGAGACGACCTAGAAAAAGACCTACTTCCATTACAGGTACTACTAGAAAGATCAACACGGGCTACGGAGGATTGTATGTAACTATAAATGAAGATGAACACGGTCTATTCGAGGTATTTGCTAGGATAGGACGTTCTGGAGGTTTCACGCAGTCATTTACTGAATCTTTAGCTCGATTGGTTTCTCTTTGTTTAAGATCTGATATACCTGTTCAGGAGATCATCGATCAGTTAGAGGGCATCAGAGGACCACAAGTCACTTTTGAACAGGGTGAAAAGATAGTTTCTATACCAGACGCCCTTGCCAAAGCTCTGCGGTGGCATATCGAAGGAAGACCGAAAAGTGAACAGGTAAGGTTACCGACGAACGAGGAGGAGAATAATTCTGTTAAAGAGATAGTCCAGCAGGGACTTAATCCGGCATGTCCGGATTGTGGCTCTATGCTGACATTGACAGAAGGATGCAGAACGTGTCCGAACTGCGGCTATAGTCAATGCTAAAAACACCCTTTTTTTATATTTTATTTTTTAATTTTACCTAGAATCCATAAATTAGATATACTTATCCCTATTTGCCGATGACAAGGTGGTTAAATGAAAAAGATAAAAAGAAGAGTTGTAATTATGGGTGCAGCCGGGAGAGACTTCCATAATTTCAATACGGTTTTTAGGGACGATGAGAAATTTGAGGTCGTGGCTTTTACTGCTACACAGATACCTGATATCGAAGGAAGACGATATCCTCCGTCTTTAGCTGGAGATCTATATCCTGATGGAATCCCAATCGTACCTGAGGATAATCTAACGAGCTTGATAAATGAAGAAAATGTTGACGAAGTGGTATTTGCTTATAGTGATGTTTCACATGAGTATGTGATGCATAAAGCTTCTATTGTTAATGCCGCGGGAGCTGATTTTGTATTGTTGGGAACTAATCAAACAATGATACGTTCTAAGGTTCCTTTGGTATCTATATGTGCTACCCGTACAGGAACAGGTAAGAGCCAAACTACACGGAAGATCGCAGAGATATTGAATGAAAAAGGAAGGGAAGTCGTATCTATAAGACATCCGATGCCTTATGGTGACCTTGCGAAGCAAGCGGTCCAAAGATTTGCAGATTATGAAGATTTAGATAAACACGACTGCACTATAGAGGAAAGAGAGGAATATGAACCTTACATAAATAAAGGCATGGTCGTTTATGCTGGAGTCGATTATGGAGCTATACTTGTTAAGGCAGAAGAGGAATCTGATGTTGTGATCTGGGACGGAGGTAACAACGATACTCCATTCTACGTACCAGACCTTCATTTTGTTGTATTGGATCCACACCGTGTAGGTCATGAATTAACATATTATCCCGGTGAAACCAACTTGAGGATGGCCGATGTTTGTGTCATCAACAAATGTGACTCAGCTACAGAAGAGAACATCAAAAAGCTGGAAGAGAACATCAAGGAAAATAATCCAGACGCTGAAATAGTTAAGGCTGATTCGATCTTAAAGGTGAAAGAACCAGAGAAGATCAAAGGTAAGAAAGTTCTGGTGATCGAGGATGGACCTACTGTTACACATGGAGGTATGGCCTTCGGCGCAGGTAAATTAGCTGCAGACAAATACGGAGCCGCTGAAATAGTTGATCCTAGGGAATCAGCTGTCGGAACAATAATAGAGACCTTTGATAAGTTCCCACATCTCAAAGAAGTCCTTCCGGCCATGGGTTATGGTAAACAGCAGATGAAAGACCTTGAAGAAACTATCGAAAAATCCGATTGTGATCTAGTGATTTCCGGTACTCCGATCGATCTGAACAGAGTTATAGATGTCAGTAAGCCATTGGTACATGTAACCTACGAATTGGAAGTCCACGAAGAAGGCAAGTTGGAAGAACTCCTCGAAGACTTTTAAACCCCTTTCTTTTTTTTAATTTTCAAACAGTAACAGTTAAATGCTTTTTTACATGTGTTAATAATAAGAATGGAATTAGATGTAGCAGATGGTGAGCATTTCGTTCAAAAGAAGAGTCTTTGTGCTCACTGTAGGGGGACTAAGAAGCTGTGTGGAAGAGACAGATGTCCGGTTATGGTAAAGTATTACCATAAGATGAAGACAGATTCTCTGACCGATTCTACAGATATCTCCGGTTCATCTCCCCCAGGCGTTTTTGTAGGTCGATATGGTTATCCCAAAGTCGATGTTGGTCCATTGGTACCTCCCTTTCACGGTGATACATCGGAGTTAGATATGCCCGAGAGGTGGATAGGGAAGAGCATCGATGAGATAGTTGAGTCTAGAACTCAGTTGATCAGGAGCAAATATCCCATCAGGGTGGATAAATTCGATGGTGGGGATAAGGTTGTGGATATCACAAGGAATATGGCCCTTTCTAAACGTCCTGCTGAGGTGGAAGCTTTTTACAGTAAAAGACCATCTGGTAAGATCTCTTTGTCAGATTCAGTACAGCCCTATGGACCATCCGCACCTCTTAGAAAGTTAGACTTAGGGACTATAAAGTTTGATAGACGATTGGATAAAGTGCATTTTGACACTGATCTGAAGGCCGTCGATGCCGTACTGAAGTTGTATGATAAAGATGTGTACATATCTAAGATCCAAAGAGCATTCAGCGTTGGTGCCTTCGGTATTGAGGATAATCGAAAGTTCGTTCCCACTCGTTGGAGTATAACTGCAGTTGACGATACGATAGGTAAGAACCTGCGTGAAGAGATAAAGGACTACAGGCCCATAGACGATTACAGGGTCTATGAAACCTGGGAATTGGACAATAGGTGGGAGATCTTGATGTTACCCAGGACATGGATCTACGAACTTGTAGAGGCTTGGTACCCTGAAACCGCCTGGAATCCATATGGGAAGGATATCGCCATAATATCTAGTCATGAAAGATACGAAGGCAGGAAGAAATATGCTGAGATCGGAGGTTGTTTTTATGCTGCTCGATTGGCTATCGCTGAAAGATTGAAAAGAGAGAAAAGACAGGCCGGGGCTGTGATTTTAAGGGAGACGCATCCTGGTTATATCATGCCGGTTGGTGTTTGGAACGTACGTGAAAATGCAAGGAACGCCCTTAATAAAGATTATAAATCATTTGAAACGTTAAAAGATGCTTTGTTTTATATTTCAACTCGTTTAGATATCAGGATCGATACCTGGACTAAGTACAGTGAAGTCTTAAAGGATTCATTGTACCAGACCAGATTAGATGATTTTGGAGGCTAGATGTATGGATTTGATGTATATGAAAAAACCAAAGATAAAAGGTGTGGAAATAAAAGAGGTAAGTTGTAAAACTGCCCTTTCGGATTCTGGATTGGAGTCGGACTATTCGTTGAATCCTTATAAGGGGTGCTCCCACGGATGTAGATATTGTTACGCACCTTTTGTGACAAAGGAAGAGAGAGAGTGGGGCAGTTTCGTTGATGTTAAAAGGAACATACCTAAGGTACTATCGGAGGAATTGAGTAAGAAAGAAAAGGGCATCGTTAGGATAGGTAGTGTTACAGATCCCTATCAGGCTGTTGAAAAGGATTACCAGTTGACAAAGATGTGTTTAGAGCAGTTGAATAAGAAGGAATTCCCCATAATAATTCAAACTAAATCAGATCTTGTTACAAGGGATATAGATCTTTTTGAAGAGATGGATGCAGACGTAGGATTGACTATCACTTCTGTTGGAGATGAATTTCGTAAATTGTTCGAACCAAACGCACCTTCTATAGAGAAAAGATTCGATGCTATCGAAGAATTGGTAGATTCAGGGGTTAATACCTGGGTCTTTATCGGACCTTTGGTCCCTTATAAGAACGATGATGTTGAAGATTTGATGGAACTATCTGAGAGGCTGGGTGATATAGGTGTTACTGAGATATATATCGATAAATTGAACATGAGAGAAGGTATATGGTCAAATTTACAGGAAATATTGGATGAATCTTTATTGGAGAAGTATAAACAGATATTCGATGAGGACAAAGATTATTTTGAGGATAGAAAGAGTCTGTACAAGCAGATAGGCCGTCCTGTATTTTAGTAATCACTGCTTCTTTTGATCGTACCACTCCCGTTACATTCGGGACAGGATCCACTGCCCTGACAATCGAGGCAGTTACCATTGCCTTCACATTTTGTGCAGTTCCCAGTTCCGTCGCAGTTTATACACATCCCGTGTCCGTTACAGTGAGTGCAGGTCCCGCTTCCTCCACACGTGTCACATCTACTGAACCAACCTGATTTTCCACTGCCGTCACAGTCAGGGCAATCTGTAGTGCCCTTACATTTTTCACAATATCCGCTCCCTTCGCATGAATTACAGTTCCCAGTACCCTTGCAGTTATCACAGTTTCCTGATCCGTTGCATGTTGGGCAATTACCTGACCCGTTGCATAGATCACATTCGATATCTTTTATGAGGTTCTTCTTGTAATGTTTGAGACGCTTTTTTAGTTGTTCATCTTCGATACTTTTTTGCGCCTTGTTTAGTACCGAGATCGCTTCTTCTTTTTCACCCAGATTCCAGTGAGATTCAGCTTTACCCAACCAAGCTTCGATGTTTTTGCTGTCTAGAGTTAATATCTTATCGAAGTAAGATGGAAGTGATTTTTTTTGTGCTGATTTTATAAGCTGTTTTACCTTTTTGTTTTTGTAGTTTGTATTATCTGTCTTATCAGCTCTATCATAGTACTTTTTTGCCTCTTTAACTCTACCTAATTCAAATAGGGAATCAGCATAAGAAGCCATGATCTCTGGTTTTTTATCGATATCCCATGCTTTGGAAAAGTATTCTAGTGACCTTTCGTACATACCTCTTTTTTTGAGGGCTTTGGCTTTGTAGTGGTAAGCTGGGTTATCCTCTTTGTACTTTAAAGCGTCACTGTAAGCTCCGATAGCTCCTTTGAAATCTTTCATCTTGAAAAGAGCGTTGCCTCTGAGGACAAAACCTTCGAAGGAATTCTTCAACTCAAGGGCTTTTTTTGCAAAGTTTTCAGCCCGTTTTGGGTCTGAATTTAGAAAGTAAGTTGATAGTTTAAGGTATAGTTCATGGTCATCTAAACTGAGTATGTAAGAACTGTCCGCTTTTTCCACCTTGTCTGCCAGTTCTTTGATGTTGTCTGGAACGTTGAGTTCTTGATCTAATTCAAGATATATCTCTACGTTTTTGAGTGCTTTACTTAGTTTTTTCTGGAGTTCTTTGTTCATCTACACTTCCCTGAAACGGTCCTTATAAAAAATATTTTTCATGGTTTTTGGTTTTTGATAGAATAATTGTGATAGATTGTTGTTCATTGGTAGATTTAAAAGTGAAGCTATGTTTATCTAAGCTCATGTGTATTTACTGTGTCTTAAGGCTTTTAACACTTTCAGCCATACTTTATTTTTTCAAGGTCAAAGGATAATATGTTCTAAATAAGATCTCTATGGGTCGATATGGATCTGAATGATAGCTGGTTTGATATCTTGTATTGGCGCTATTTTATTTAAACAAAGATTTTATTATTTAATACATCTATATGAGTGGGAAAACATGAAAAATACATCATGTAACTTAGGTCGATCAAGAATTAAAAGACCCATAGGTATAACAATACTGTCTATATTTTTTGTTTTTTTATTTTTTTTGATATGGATCATTCTTTTCGTATATTATGTATTATTTTTGGCGATAATATGGATCTTTTATTTTCCCCCGTTTTTCTTAGCATTGACAGCTATAGCAATCATACTCAGTGTATTTTATTTATTAGTCGGTGTTCAACTTTATTTTGGTGAAAAATATTCCAGGTATTTAACAATAATATTGATGATAATCCACCTTTTAATACCCTTTACGGACTATATTACTGATGTTGATATTTTCGGTATCTTTACTCACGTATTAATCAGTATAATCAGTTTGATAATAATCGTATATCTTTTTCAGCCCAACGTAATAGCTTACTTCGAAAGTCCAAATCAGATGCGGATGAAACAAAATTACTATAATCTAAAGTAAAATGATACTAATATTTGAAAATCAGACTTAAGAGAGAAAAATATCTTATTTTTTAGTTATCTCCATCCTGAGGTCAGATGGTCACGGTCTCCTCTTTCAAATTCTGCCTCTTTATCCTTTCTATCACCCATATTCAGAGGTTTTTTTGGCTTTTCTCCCTTTAAAATCCCTACGACTGACTAGATGATACCGATTATCCCTGTATATAATCCACAAAAAAAGTATGGAGCTCTTTGAGAATAGATAAATTCAGCAATCAAGGTCATACCAACCCCTAGAAATATCACAGCTATACCAACGAGGAATACAACTCTACGCACATGATCACCAATAGGAATTTTTTATGAGCTAGATAAAGAGATATTTTATTAATCTTTGTAGATGTTGAAATGATCAAGAACCAGTAGTTCTCAGAGGAAAGATCATCAATTACCCATATATTATTTGAATGTTTATAATGTAAAATCTTCCCAGGCATCTACGAACCTTTCGACTAGATCATCTGGAGGGGCATATTCCAGGAGTAGATGGGAAACGTGTTGTTTATCTATAATCTCGTAAGTGCTGTCTGATTTTTTTATGATGTTCTTATTTTCTAGTTTCTTTAGATGGTAAGAAAGTGTTGAAGCCGGAAGGTCTAGTTTTTCACTGATCTCCTTATGCCTTGCCTTCCCACCTTTATTTAACAGGAAAACGACCACTCCGAAGGGTATCTCCTTCCGTAATATACCGAGTAATCTTCTATCTTTATAATCTAACTTTTCACCGGAATATTCTACAGGATAATATCTTTTGTAACCTTCCTCGTCTATTTTGTTCACCATCTCCATCTTTTCAAGCTTTTCAAGATGATATTTGACCAAGTTAAGACTCATCCCGGTTTTTTTATGGACTGCTCTCATGTGAAGTCCAGGATATTCTTTTATAACTTTGTAGATCTTCTTTCTACTATCCAGATCCAGGTCAGACTCTTCCATTTGTTTACCTCTTAAGGGATGTCAAATAGAACAATATCAGGATCATGTTATCAAGGACTAATACGGGTAGCCACAAATCGAAATCCATTTCAAGTGGGTACATGTAAGAATTATAGGAAAGCCAAATACCTTTGATGAAGAATGATATGAACGCTAATAGGATAAAAAGAAATTTACTGTTATGTGTACGTTTATACCCGATCCCAGATATTATCGATAGGGTTAACGAGAGAACGGTCATTATACCTAAAGTTGCATTATAAGCTATTTCGACATACGTCATTTTTGATCACCTCTAAAATAAAAAGAAAGGGGGGTAAATATGTTTTTAGTTCTCCTTTTTTACTATCCAAACTGTAGCGATGACTATCAAAGCTGTTATGGCCACTACGGGTAAAAAGTACTGGAAATCTAAAAGTGACCCTATTTCGTTCCTGGCTATATCTATAGTATGAGTTGAGAAGTGTGGCACCATAACCAGTACTTCGATCTTTTCCGAACCCATGCTCACTAGATATTTAGCTTCATCAGATCCTAACAGATCTTCATAATCCTCGGCCATCTCGATCTCTTCACCGTCAAATGTAATTTCCAGTTCTTCAAGACTGTCGATGTTAAATGCCTCTCTGTACATTTTCGCAGCGATGATCTTACCTTCACTGCCGAGTGTATCCGAAGAAACCGTTATTTGAATTCTATCTTTATTTCTTACTTGTGTCATCATCTGCATGTCCGAGTAACTTACTGACATCTCTGAAAATCCCTTTTCGTCTCTGTCGATGATAACTTCTCCACCGATCTTACCTTGAGATATGCTGTTAGATATATTTCTCTCCATCTCACGTTCTCTTTCACGTTCTCTCTTCTGCATTTCAAAGTCAGTCATCCGGAACACCAGGAACAAGTCTTCGGTGAAAGTGTAGTTGACGAATCCGTTGGTCGTGGAAATTTCCAATGAATCTTCCCATTGTCCATCACCCTCTGTAATTGAGAGAAGTCTAGCTGTATAATCCTCGTATGCTAAGACAAGATTGGGTCCATCCTGTTCCACAACTTCGAGGTCACCTAAATTAAAGCTCACAGTACGAGGTTGGTCTTTTCTATCTTCCACATCTAAACTGACGATATTTCCCGTGTAAGCGTCGATCTCGATATCATACTCTTTGTTTTCACCTAAAATCTCTATTTCGTACATATCATCATCGAGTTCAAAGTCTATCAGTGTTCCATTTGCTAGTTCGTATGCCTTAGTCAGAGCTGCTTCATGACCTATCAACTCATCCCAATCTAGGTCAAAATCATCTTCTTCATCGGTTTCGAATTCTAATAAATCACCTGTGTAAGCGTCGATTTCAAATTCAAATGATGTGTTTTCATTTACTATTTCGATCTCGTAGATATAACTGCCGTCATCTTCATCGAGTTCCAACTCGATCAGTGTTCCATTTGCTTGTTGGTATGCAATATCTATTGCTTCGTAGTGTCCTATCAAAGAATCCTGATCAGGGTTTAAGTAGTCATCGTGATCGGTTTCTGCATCTATCTTCATCAGAGCTGGTGCAACGTCGTAGATCCTTAGGTCTGTATCTTCACCTTCCATCTCGAAAAGTGCTCCTTTCCTTTCTATATCGTCGATTTCAAGGTCCGGAATTATCACACTTTCGAAAAGATGCAGATCCGTGTTATTTGTGTGTAGAGTGTAATTTTTAACACCATTTTCTAACAGCTCAAAGGAAACAAAAGTACCTTGAGTACCATCCCATCTTCTACCTACACCCCTTCTTCTTCCTTTTCCTTCGTCATAGTCGTCATAGTCGTCATCATCGTCATCATCATAATCCTCTTCATAATCATCGTCGTCTTCCTCCTCATAATCATCCTCATAGTCATCGTCATCCTCCGTTAGAACCGGTTCAGAAGATAGTCTATTCCCCCTAAATGCTATGGTCGTCCCTGAGATCAATAAGAACATCGATATCAAGGCTACCACCATTATTGTAAACAATCTATTTGTTTTCATGCTATCACAACCTATTATTTGTGCTTATTTGCTTATAAGCTTTATTTCACTATTTTCGAACAAAGTTGATTTTGTGTGATTTTAGACGGAATTTTTAAAGAAGCGAGTGACATTAGGTTTAAGACATTATTTGTAGACCTAAATTCATAACAATAATAGAAAAAAAGGAAGAGGTTTTTTACTCGCTGACTATAGTTCGCAATTTCTTCTTGTAATAAATTACCATGGCTATTATCGTTGTCATTAACAGGAGTGTTGACGTAAATCCAGGTATCGATTTAGTTTCTATCTCATCTCTAACAATTTCTATGCTATGACTTGAGTGCGGGATTTTGATCTGCATCTCTTATCTTTCTGGATCCATAAGTACCAGGTACTCTGGATGAATCTATAAGATCAATCCGGCCATATCAAAAACGATTTTAGAGCTTTTTTGGGACCTATCAAATAGTACCAATCATAGTTGAAGTCACCAGAGTGATTTATTTTGTATTTAAGGATGTCTTCTGTGTAATCGTCCTCTTCATCATACTCCTGTTCAAGAATCTCACCTGTATAAGCGTC
>JBNJDY010000020.1:0-26718 GCA_051745305.1 Thermoplasmatota archaeon | reverse complement strand
ACCAACCTCACTCCCGATGATTTCGATATCAAAATCAACTACCCGAAAGGAGGTTACACTCCATGGTACATGCCTAACTTCTTAACCGGATTCATCTCGAACTTCTTCCTGAGAAGACCAAAGCTGAACAAACAGAAGTGCATCAAATGCAGAAAATGTCACGAGATCTGCCCCAACGACGCTATCACTATGAAAGATTACGGCCCTAAGATAAGCTGGTGGAAATGTATCAGATGCTACTCCTGTGCCGAAGTCTGTCCAGTAGACGCTTTAAGAAAGGAATGATCACTAAAGTCCACTTTCAAGGTCTTTTATGACTTCTACCGGAGTTTCAGATTTAACCAATCCAGAAGCTAACAACACACCTTCGGTACCTAACTCCATTGCCTTTTTCACGTCTTCTCCGTCTTTAACACCAGCCCCACAAAGAACTCCAACATCCTCATTGACCGATTTGACCTCTCTTACAGCCTCTGCCACCACTTCCGGTTTGGCTGTTGAAACCGAGATATCGCCACCGATCAACTCTGGTGGTTCGTAAGCAACGAAATCGGGATCAAACACTGCAGCGGAAGCCGCAACCTTTGGATTATTGGCACAAACAATAGTAGTCAATCCCTTCTCCTTACATATCCGAACTATCTTTTCGATCTCCGACAGCTTCAACCTGTTCTCAGAATGATTTATCAAAGTTCCGACGGCACCAGCCTGCTTGACCGTTTCACAAAGTACATGGCCGGTATTGCTGCCGGGTCCGATACCATCCACGTGCTGTGCCATGACAGGAACATCAGTTTCTTCGGAAACCATCCTTAGATCCGCCAACTGTGGACACACGGCCCAGTTGACCTCTGCGTTCTCTTCTATGGTCTTCGTCAATTCTACAGACTTGTTTCCAACAGATTGTGAATACGTTTTATAATTCACTATTATTATGGGAGTTTCAACCATCATCATCACAGAGAATGAATGTTAGGAATATAGATAAATCTTGCGGGGTTCATCGGTTCAACCGTAAGTACAAGATCACTATGATTATAATAGCTACCAAAGGACTGGCTATATACTTTAAAACGCTCCCCATGAATATTATCGGAACTGCTACTACCCCGAAGACCACCCCCACTATCAAAAACAGAAGTATCATCTTTTTAAAATCGAACTCCGGTACACCGATGGTATTACCTTCATACCTAAACAGATAGCTCATAGTAACGACCGCAGCTGTTATCGGTAGTATCAAGACCAGTGGCAGTAAGTATATCACTTCGACTGTGAAATACACACCTAAACCTACCATACCTATCCCGACAAACATCGGTACGATACTCATAGATAATGCTTTACCCAAGGCGAACTCAGCTTTCGACAAAGGTAAAGTCCTCAAAAAACTCATGCTCTTTCCCTCCACCTTCAATATAGCGTCGGCACCGGCGACCGTCATTATACCGACCAGGAATACCAGATAGGTCATCTCAACTATAGATATTCTACCATCTCTGATCCGTAAAAACATCTGCGGTAATGCTATGTAGAGTGGGAACAGCAGTCCTGCCATCATGGAAGTTTTCCTACCGATGACCTTGAGGTCCTTCAGTATCAAAGACACTATCGGATTTCTAAGGGATAACTTGTAATCAGTTTCCACTTTACCTGGGGAGGTGACCGCAGGTTCTAGGATGCCGCTCCAGACCTTTCTAAGACTCAAAAGATATACAGGTACTAATATGGCTAGATGAAATGCCAACAATATCAAACTGTTCAAAGGTTCAAAAACCGATGCTAGTGATACCGGGAAAACGAAAGGATAATCCATAACCGTTCCTACATGGGCTGCAAAATACTCCTGAAAATACATCACACCGAAGAACAGACCCATGAATAACAGCAGCCCGATGACCTTGAGTACATTCTTCAAAAAACTTAGACTCCCTTTATAGTTCATTACCTTTTGACCAAAAAGTGCGAAGACTCCGAGTCCAATCACATGTCCTGCTAATACTCCCACTATCATCCAGAACAGTGCCAAAATTCCGCTCAAAGGTGCTCTAAATACCATGGCTACTACAGCCGGTATCACGAGTACAAACCCGGGGATCAGATCCAAGGAGATAACACCGCTCATATACTTACCTCCCAACTGCACCGGCAGCGGTTTCAAAGGTTCGAATATACCTAAAGATGTAAGGAACGATGCCTGTATAGTGGTCTGATATAGTGACAGAACGAAGGGTATCAGTGCCAGTGAAGTCAACACACCGACTACCATGGCTTCATCCTCTGCTACAAAGATACTCCCGGCGGTCATTATTCCGAATAAAAGAAATATCATGGACTGCTGAAGCACGTTCCTCTTCATATCCATGGACTTCTTGACCTGTTTGTTGAACTCCCCCTCACTATTAATCATCGGATTCTCTTTGGCCATCTGGTAATGGAGTTCCCTGTAGAGTATCTTGACCATTTCTAACAATAGATCACCTCGTGTTCTTCAGTGCTTCTACCACACCTAACACTTCATCTTTACTTTTAGTCAATTCTAAGAAAACATCTTCTATATTCGATTGACGTGACATCTCTTTCAGTTCTTCAACGGTCCCCTCTGCGATTATTTTTCCTTCATGGATGAGACCTAACCTATCGCATATCATCTCGGCTAGAGGTAAAACGTGAGTTGAAAAGATTATACTCTTCCCCTCATCCTTGAACTGAAACAGTATCTCCCTTAATATCTTAGCCATCTTGGGGTCCAATCCGTTCATACCTTCGTCCATGATCAGTACCGTGGGATCGTGCAGTAGAGCGCTGATTATCGAGACCTTCTGTTTATTACCAAAACTCAGTGTCCCTATATACTGGTGCAGGTATCGACGGATATTGAAGGCATCTACAAAGTAATTCACCCTGCTGTGCAGTTGCCTAGGTTCTATACCTCTGATACTTCCGACCATGTTGAAGAGGTCGTTAGGAGTTAAACTTTCATATAGGTCCACACTTTCTGGAACGTACCCGATAACCTCCTTCACTCGATTCGGGTGTTTAGAGGAGTTGATACCGTCGACGTGAACTTCTCCGAAGGTGGGCTTCAGTATTCCGGTCAATATCTTTAAAGTGGTACTTTTACCGCTGCCGTTCGGACCCAATAATCCGTATATCTCGCCGTCTTCGACTTTAAAAGTCACGTCATCAACAGCCAGTGTACTTCCGAATCTCTTTTTGAGTCGTTTTACTTCGATCATTTGTATCTCTATATACTCCTGGGATTAATAAGGTTTATTTCATCACTCATAGAACCGATGATCTATAGTGTTCTCAGGTAGAGAACATCACGGTTCTACTGTGGGGGTGAATACCGATAGTAAGTTATATATCCTCTCCACCATATGTATATCTGTTAGTCGAGATGACCTCTCGGCGACTTGGTTCCAACTAGCGGTAGGTGTCCGCTTTAACAAAAGTAAGCATGAACCATTTGCCGACGTAAAACGAGATAACTCAGAGTCCTCACGGATATGAGTAACGGTAGCGTGGCACTACCTTCGCTCGTCGGTCGTAAACCTTAGATGACCAAAGGGACAGGATGTTTTCATCCTGTCGGTAGGGAAGCCCCACGGCTATGCTGTGTGGGAGGATGTCACACACAGAGAGTCAAAAGCCAAAGAGGTACTAACTGTACCTTTCTACCTTCTATGGTCCACTCGTCGTACCTTTCTTTAGTGACCAGGAATAAACTATAATCCTCTGGCAGCTTCAACATATTCTTGGCATCTCTTTTATCAACTTTAGAACTATACTTGATTTCGAAGGCTTTCTTCTCTTCTGGCAATACGATATCTACCTCTGGTTCCCTATTATATCTAGGTTGTTCTATAGTTTTTAGATGATTGAAAGCTACCGTTTCTGCTTTTAATCCTTCTTGAGTTCCATAAAGGTTGGCAAAAGAATGATCTGAAACGTAAACTTTTGGGTTCTTTCTCATTGCTTTTATATGATCTATTTCCAAAGATATACTCTTCTCTATCAAGAAGGAATCGTTTAGATATTGAATATAATCTTTAACAGTGCGGAACTGTGTATTAAGGTCATTGGCAAGGCTGGTAAAATTTATCCTCTGACCAGACTTCTCGGAGTTCCTTTTAAATATGCCTTTCAACACATCAGTCCTTTTCACAGGAAAGATTTCCACTATATCTCTAAAGAAGATCAGGTCCAATATCTGTTTAAGATAGTTTTTAGAACGTGTGTTGTATAATTCTGGAAATCCTCCCTTGTTCATGTATTCTTTGAATTTGATCCTGTACCGAGCAGCGTCTTTAGGATAGTTGAGGTCATCTATCATTATATCTGGTGCCTTTATTCCTTCATAGAGGAGGAACTCTTTGAAGGTGAATGGATTCAATCGATGTATCTTTATCCGACCCACTAAGCTTTCGCCGGCTCCTTTAGTTATGTTCATGGATGAGGAACCAGTAATCAAAAATTTTATGTTAAAATTTCTGTCTTGAACACTTTTTAGATGGTTCCCCCAATCATCGACTTTTTGTATCTCATCGAAAAGAAAGTATACTTTTTTATCATATGATCCATAAGGTTCTTTTAAAATCTCTTCTGAATATGTATTTATCAAATTTCGGATCTTGACCTCTTCTGCCAGTTCGAAAGAAAAATAACATATCCTAATGGGGTCAACATCTTTCAACAGTTTCTCGATGATCATCTTTAAAAGAGTGGTCTTTCCAGTCCTTCTGAGGCCGATCAGACCCGTGATCATATCTTCCTGTAGCTCGGAATATATCTTATCCTCCATCTCTCTTTCTACTGCTTTTTCAGGTAGATCCGGTCCTTTGTCCTCCCACCAAGGATTTTCTAACCGCAGTTCCTCTATTATCTGTTCACTATTCATGGTTATTAATTGTAGTTACTGCATTTATAATTTTTGTTATGTTGTAGTTACTGCAATATCAAGACTGCTTTAGATTGTAGTAACAACAGTTAATCCTTCATATTAGCTGTAGTTGATACGATAAACCGCTATTCTATCAACATCAATAACCACCCTTCCTATTCGAAAGGTTTTAAATAAACATCTTTATTTCGATTGAACATGAAAGACTACGACCCTGTGGAGATCGAAAAAAGATGGCAGAAGGTATGGGATGAAGAAGATATCTACAGTTCTGAAGTTGACGAATCTAAAGAACCTTTCTACCTGATATTCGCATATCCAGGTATCTCGGGATTCCTCCACCTTGGTCACATGAGATGTTACAGTTATACCGACATAATAGCAAGGTACAAGCGCATGGACGGATATAACGTACTGTTCCCTACCGGAACGCACCCAACGGGTAACCAGGCTATCAGTCTCTCAAAACAGTTGGAAGAGGGTAACCAGGTGAAGATAGATTACATGAAAAGGAACGGCGCCACCGATGAAGATATAGAACGTGTAAAGGATCCTGAAGAACTGGTCAAGTATTTTAACGAAGTCTATAAAGAAGATTACTGGAAGAAGTTCGGTATAAGTATCGATTTTGATTATTTCACTTACACGACTCGAGAAGATTATAAGCAGTTCATAAGATGGCAGTTCAAGAAGTTGAATGAAAAGGATCTACTCACTCAAAAACCGTACTTCGGTACAGAGTGTATCGAGTGCGGTCCAGTGGCTGTCGATCCTTCTGAAACGGATCTTTCCAAAGGAGGTAACGCCGAGAAGCAGGAATTCACCCTGCTCAAATTCAAGTACGGTGACAGGTACATAACAGCAGCTACACTCAGACCAGAAACTGTCTTCGGTCAGACCAATCTATGGGTGGACCCTGATGAGGAGTATGTGGTAGTTAACGTAGAAGATGAAGAATGGATTTTAAGTGAACAGGCGGTTGAGAAATTGAAGTACCAGAAAGACGACATCGAAATCATAGATTCCATCAAAGGGGAAGAGATGATAGGCGATCACGCAACCGCACCTGTTATCCACAGGGATATCATCATCTTACCTGCATCATTTACGGATCCTGATGTTGGAACCGGTATAGTTACATGTGTTCCCAGCGATGCACCCTATGACTGGATCGCTTTGAAAGATATAAAAGAAGATGAAAAACTTCTAGAGAATTATGACCTAAAAGGTGAAGTTGAGGATATAGAGCCAATAGCCATCATAGAATCTGATGAATGGGGTATCAATCCGGCTGAGAAGATCATTCAAGAGATGGAGATTGAAAGTCAGCAGGAAGAAGAAAAGCTCGAAGAGGCTACCCAAAGGATCTACAAGGCCGGGTTCCACACCGGAACGATGCTGGAGGTCTGTGAGGATTATGCCGGTATGAGAGTTCAAGAGGCAAAAGAGATGGTCAAGCAGGACATGATAGAAAGTGGAGAGGCGGATATCATGTACGACCTCTCCGAAGAAGTTGTCTGCAGATGTGGTGGGAAAGTTGTAGTCGGTAAGATTCCAGACCAGTGGTTCATACGTTATTCAGATGATGAACTGACTGAGAACAGTAAGAAACATGCTGAGAGCATGAACATCAAACCTCAGAGTTACGCCGACAACCTACCGGATACCATCGAATGGTTCCAGGATCGTTCCTGCGCACGGATGGGTAACTGGATGGGGACGGAATTTCCCTTCGATGATAGATGGGTCATCGAAGCTATAGCTGATTCTACACTTTATCCAGCTTATTACATAGTGGCTAAACACTACAACGATGGAAACGTAAAAGCTGAACAGATGACCGAAGAGTTCTTCGATCACGTTTACCTGGGCAAAGGGGATGCTGAAAAGGTGTCTGAGAAAACGGGACTAGAAGTCGAAACTCTAAAAGAGGTTCGTTCCGATTTCGAGTACTGGTACCCTCTGGACTTGAACCTTGGCGGTAAGGAACACATGACCGTGCACTTCCCGGTGTTCTTGATGAATCATGTAGGGATAATGAACGAAGGGGATCGGCCTAGAGGTATCTTTGTCAACTGGTGGTTGGTAGGTAAAGGTGGTAAGATATCTAAATCCAAAGGAGGCGCCGAACCCATACAAGATGCCGCTGAAAAGTACGGTGTGGATACCCTAAGACTGTTCTACGCTCATTCAGCAAGTCCTTTCGTGGATAAGGAGTGGGGTGTAGAAGAGGCCTTCAATTACAGGAAGAAACTCAGCTCCGTATGGAATAAAGTACATAGGATGAAAGAAACAGAAGGTGAAACGAGTCCGGTAGACGACTACCTCCGTTCCAGATTTTACAGCTTATTTAAAAAGATCAAAGAGCACATGAACCAATACGAACTCAGAAAAGGAGCCAGCGTAGTTTACTACGACATACCCTCTGAGATCGACTGGTACTTCAAACGTGGAGGTAATAACGGAGAGCTGCTTGACGAGCTGGCTGTAGAGTGGCTGAGACTCATGGTACCTTTCACACCATATATGGCAGAAGAACTGAGTGAACTCTGGAACGTACAAAGGGTCGTAAATACGGAGTTCCCTGAAATACCGAACGACGCTATCTCGAAGAAAGCTGAAGCCGAAGAAGAGTACATCAAGGAGGTACAGAGCGATATCAAGCAGATTTTGGAAATTGCTGATGTGGAAGGGTCGGAGATCGACCTTTACGTGGCACCGGAATGGAAAGAAAAAGCGTTAAGGATGATCTTAGATAACCAAGATAAGGGGATGGGCATCATGGGAGAATTGGTAAAAGAAGTGGATGCATCATCCAAAGAGTTATCTTCATTTACACAAAAAGTTCTGAAAGAGTTAAGGCAGAAAGGTGAGAAATCCACATGGAATTACGATATCGATGAATACTCGGTACTCAACAACTCTTTAAAATTCCTTGAAAAGCAGTTCGAAGCCGGTATCAAAGTTCACAGGAGCGAGGAAGTCAAAGAAAAGAAGAGTAAAAACGCACTTCCTCGAAAACCCGCTATTCTTATAAAATAAGCAAAACTCTTAAATTCTCAATAGTCAATAAGATTCCATGAAAGCTGTAATCCTGGCAGCGGGTGAGGGAACTAGATTACGACCGTTCACAGTATCTGAACCGAAGGTCATGATACCTGTGGCCAATAAACCGATAATGGAATATGTGATCGAAGCACTTGTGGATAACGGTATCACGGATATCGTTATAATAATAGGTTATAAGAAAGAAAAGATCTTGACCCATTTTGGGACCGGTGAAGATTTCAACGCTAATATCGAGTATGTTATACAAAGAAAACAACTCGGAACAGCCCACGCACTAGCACAGGCTGAAGAGAAGATAGATGGAGACTTCCTGGTGCTACCCGGTGATAACGTTATCTCTAAAGAGACCGTCGCTCGCCTTTTAAAAGACAAATCAGACCATTCCGTCCTGATAACCGAGAGTGAGACACCTTCAAAGTATGGGGTAGTTTCTTTATCAAACAGGTACGTGGATAATATAATTGAGAAACCAGAAAAGAGTTATTCGCACCAGATCTCAACGGGTATTTATTCATTTACCAACGAGATATTCGATCATATAAACGAGTTGATGTCGGACCAGGTTTATGACCTGACCTCTGCAGTACACGAATTAAAGAATTTGAAAGGGATCATTACAGACTCGACTTGGATAGATGCGGTCTATCCCTGGGACCTGCTGTCAGTAAATGCTACAGCGCTTTCCAACGTTGTAAACGTTAAAAATGGTGTGATCGAAGAGAATGTCACGATCTCAGGCCCAGTTTACATCGGAGAGGGAACTATAATCAGGAGCGGTACCCATATTCAAGGACCGGCTGTGATCGGTGAAGGATCTGAGATCGGTCCAAAGGCATGTATTTTACCATCGACGAGTATAGGAAAAGATTCAAAAATATCTCCTATGACATTTGTCCAGAACTCGCTGTTGATGAATAACGTAGAAGTGGGTCCACACTCATTCGTCGGAAATACCGTTGTAGGAGATGGTGTCCGTATCGGGGGCAACTTTACTACCTACATAAGTGACACTGATATCAGTTTAAGATCTGAGTATCATCATGTTTCGGATATCGGTTGTATGATCGCTGAAGATACTGAAATAGGTGCCGGTGTGGTCGTTGAAGCAGGTGTGATAATCGAGAACGACTGTATCATCAGTTCCGGTACCACGGTCAGAAAGAACGTACCTCAGGAAAGCAGGGTGGTATGAACTATGTGTGGTATAGTTGGATATATAGGTACAGCTTCAGTCAGGGATATACTGCTAAGGGGATTGAAAAGACTAGAGTACAGGGGTTACGACTCCGCAGGTGTAGCAGTAAAAGATGGAGAAACTATCTCTTTGTTGAAGAAAAAAGGTAGGATCGAAGACCTAAATAATGAAGAGATCCCTGACAGCAACATAGGCATCGGACATACTCGATGGGCGACCCACGGTAAACCTTCGGACAGGAACGCACATCCTTTTATGGACTGCTCAGGAGATATATCAATTATCCATAACGGGATAATCGATAACTTCGTTTCTATTAAAGAAGAACTTCAGAAAAAAGGGCACGAGTTCACCTCAGATACAGACAGTGAAGTTATAGCTCATCTGATGGAAGAAAACTACGAAGGTGAATTGGTTGATGCGCTGCAGAAAACCGTTGAAGTTCTTGAAGGATCCTTCGCCATCGTAGCTATCCATTCAAAACACGATGAGATAGTGGCTGCTAGGGATCAGAGTCCATTGGTCGTTGGTGTAGGGGATGATGAGAACCTGTTAGCTTCCGACGTTCCAGCTATACTCGATCATACTCAAGATGTTAAGTATCTACAGGACGGCGATATTGTACGGGTTAAGAATGATTCTGTGGAGATCTGGGATAGAAGTGGAAATGTGGTGGAAAGGGAGATCAAGACCGTTGACTGGTCCATCGAGGATGCTGAAAAAGGTGGTTACGAACACTATATGATGAAGGAGATCCACGAGCAGCCCAAAGCCATCCACGATTCCATACTGGGAAGGTTGAAGGGCTTCGAAGGGTTGGACCTTAAAAAGTATCGTATCGACTCTATAAGACTCATCGCCTGTGGTACTTCCTATCACGCAGCTATAGTTGGTAAATACATCATCGAAGAGATCTCCGGTATACCATGCATGGTAGAGATGGCTTCTGAATACAGGTATTCCTCTAGATTGAGCGAATACCCTTTCACCATACTTTTAAGTCAAAGCGGTGAGACCGCTGATACCTTAGCAGCTGCCAAAGAAGCATCTCAGAGAGGATGTAAGACTTTGGGTATTACTAATGTGTTAGACAGTTCGATCACAAGGGAAGTCGACGAAGTCGTTTACACACAGGCAGGACCGGAGATAGGTGTTGCCGCGACTAAAACCTTCACGACTCAGCTCGTAGTACTTTATCTAATAGCTATCGAACTTGGATTGATGAAGAGGACGCTCAGTGTCGATAAAGCGGAAACTTACAGAGGTGAACTGAGAAGACTGCCAAGACTTGTAGAGAAGATATTGAACAAGTCCGATAGTATCAGAAAATTATCGAAGAAGTTGGCTGAAGCGGAAGATATATTCTTCGTGGGGAGGAACATTAACTATCCCGTAGCTCTAGAAGGAGCCTTGAAGTTGAAAGAGATCGCTTACATACATGCCGCTGGTTATCCTGCTGGAGAGTTGAAACATGGGCCTTTCGCACTTCTGACTAATGATACACCGGTTATCGCGTTATGTATAAAAGACAAAACATTCCAGAAGATGCTCGGTAACGTAGGGGAGATCGCCGCTAGAGGTAGTCCGATATTCGGAGTCGGTGAGAAAGACAAAGAAACTGAGAAACTGTGCGATCATCATGTACCCATCCCGGAAGTCATGTCTTTATTTTCACCTATAGTCGTCAATGTAGTACTACAGCTTTTCGCTTACTATACAGCTTACGAACTAGATAGGGACATCGATAAACCACGAAATCTTGCTAAGAGCGTGACCGTAGAATGAGTTTTCTAGAATTCTATCGTGAAAACAAATTGAAGACCTGGTTTTTTATCATAACAATTCCTCTGATGACTTTAATAGTTGGATCCTTGATTTTACCTGAACTGTTCTGGGACGGTTTTCTCTTCAAGTACCTCTGGGGGCCGGTAGTTGCAGACGCAAGAGATGAACCGGTTAACGGTATAGCTGAGGGATACAACTGGGTGAACACGCTGCTTTACGGTCTTTTAGTAGCACTCTCACTTTTAGGTATCTACGAGATCATCGATCATCATGGTATCGAAGTCGATAGATATTTCGTCATTTCCCTTTTACCGTGGCTACTTTTAGGAGGCTCCCTCAGAGCACTGGAGGATGTAGGTTTGTTCAGACCGAATATAGCACCGTTCTTCATCTCACCGATCATCTACTTCGTGTTGGGGATCTCTGCGATACTCACGATGGTCCTGGGATGTAGGTTGAAAGAGTTAGGTCCGTTGAAGAGGGCTGTAGTTCTTCTGCCTCCACTGGTTTTGTTTTTACTCATGAGGTTGGATCATTACATGATACTATCTATAGTGATGATCGCAGCTCTAACCGTATTTTACGTCGTCGGCGTGAAATACGAATGGAGTGGAGAAAAATACCTTTTTTCGGCCTACGGGTGTTCTTTTTTAACAATTTCTCTGATATATTGTGGTCATTTCATAATCACTTTACAGGACTCGAATCCGTGGAATGTTCCTATCATACTCGGGATGGGCGTATTTGTGACCGTGCTTTTCATCACCGTGATTTATCTACTTCAGCGATTTGATATCCTAAAATCAGCGGGTATCTATCTCTCGATGTTGAACTTGCTTATCGCTTTTTCACACTTCTTTGACGCATCGTCAACATACCGTGGTATCGAATACTACGGGTACATGGAAAAGCACGTTCTACCGAGTTTACTCATAGACATAACAGGAACAGCGTTGGTGATGTATGTGCTGAAACTTATGATAGTGGTCGGTTCTATCTATATTCTAGATGTGTACCTACGTGACGATTTGAAAGATTTTAAAGGTGTGACCGTCCTGGTAAAATTCGTTTTGATAGTACTAGGTCTGTCACCTGGTTTTAGAAATATGCTCCGTTTAGCCATGGGAGTTTAAATAAGAAAAAAAGGGGGGGAGATATATTATCGTGAGGTGCGGGGGGTAAGGGGGGAACCCCCGACTAGTAAGTTAAAGGCATCCCATCCCAGGGGGTTATTGCTTTAAATATTCTTCTTTTATAGCTTTGGCATGAGCCATCTTCTGTTCCTGCTCAGCCATCTTTTCAACTTTATCCGCTACTAGGTCAACTCTATAATACAACATATCCCTTACAGCGGTACGAACAGCTTCTGATCTAGAGGGAAAGTCGTCCATCTCGACAAGAAAATCGATGCGTTCCAAGAAACTTTTTGGAAGCCTTATCGAGATTTTTTCATTTTCAGACACTTTTTACCTCCTTTGTGCGCTTTTCGGTATCTATTGTACCCCTTTTGTCGCACAGGTATATGAAACACACATTATTTAATAATTTCCCTAGATTTCTCAAAATCTATATATCTAGATAGTCATAAACGATCGTGAAGAAAATATATACCATCGGTTACCAGGGTCGGACCATCGCTGAATTCTTAAAACTGTTAAAAAAGTACGAAATAGATCACCTTGTTGACGTCCGCTCTTACCCGACTTCAAAGATGCAGGATTTCAGTAAAAAGAATCTCAAAGATACCCTATTCAAGAAGAGCTTCATGTACAAGCACTTACCCGGGTTAGGGGGATTAGGTGATGAGGTTTACAAAAAAACCATGCTGTCAGACAGATGGAAGTCCTCTTACGAGAAGTTGAAGGATTTAGCGAAAGACGGGACCACTGCAATGATGTGCCTTGAGAAAGACCCATCCCAATGTCACCGACGATTCATCTCAGATAGATTAAAAAAAGAGGGATGGGAAGTCGTACACATAGGTAAAGGTGGAAGTTGGAAAAGGAGATCTCTAGAAGATTTCAAGTGAACACGGAACGGTCGATATTTTCGTTTAGATCACTGACTACCACAAATGAAGTATTTTCCGTAAATATATGTGTGAGTTTCAATCGGTGTGATCCGTCTGTGAGACGGAAGGTGCTGTTGTCCGCTGAAGTCAACCTCACAAGTGGGTCAACTGATGCGATGTGATCTTCATGTTCCCTCCACGAAAACTTGTGATTTATCATCCATTCTTTTTCACCTAAAGTGTCTCCAAGCTCAACGTAGTCTAAACTTGCAAAATAATTTCCATTCAAGTCCAATTCTATTGTCATACTGGATAGATCACCTCCCTGCATCAATTTTCTAGAGAAAAATACCAGGTCTTGAAGCTCGTTTTTAACTTTTTCCTGATACCTTATACGAGATACGTCACGATAACCCACCGCAACCGTGGGTACGACCATTCCGATCAGCAGCATCATTATAACTAGTTTAAAAGGAAGTTCCATGATCCCACTGTTAGCTCTACTGATATTCATTCTCTCACCGATATTTGTACAAAATCCAATCGTCCATTTTCCGAAGATTCTATCAAAACCGTACTCCCATCGAGTGGGATATCTACACTTACGAACTCCTCACTATCTAAAGCAGATACAACGAGACCATCCAAACTCATGGCCACCTCGGCTCTATCCCTGAACTTGTACCTTATAGTCGTTCGAAGATGATGGTTATCCCCTCCTACTCTTACGTATGAAAGTCTAGCTAAAGGATGATCGTTGAAATTCAATGAAAACGTCCTGCGGTTCCCCGGTTCTGCTTCCTCGATCTCTTCGAAAGTATTCACAAGCTTATCCAGTTCTATCCTGAGGTCCGATTCTTTCTGCCTTTCAATGTACATCGACGAATAAGAAAAGATCAGCGGTATGGATATCAGCATGATTATCGAGATTATCAACATGTCCATAGGTAGGCCTAGCATGTCACCGTTTTTATCGGAAACCAAGTCTCTATTTTCGAACATCTCGGTGCCACAGAAGAATTCGTTACATAAAAGTTTTGGAAGATAGCTGTTCGGGTTACAAAACCATTATATAAAGTTCCCCACATTAGTTAACAAAAATGAAGCAGATCAAAAAGACTAACGCTGGCGTGAGATTTCAAGGTAACTGGGATGAGGTCGTACTGTTCTCACATGTCCTTGGAAAGTACTTAGAAGAGACCGCACCACATAGAGAGTCCGTGGATAAGTACGAAGAATGGATACCGGGAGAGGATGACGGCCAGGAAGATATCAAAGAAAAGAGCGCTGTGGACGCTTGTATTAAACCTACGAAGGTTGAGGAGGAATTCAACGGAGTTCATTACGAATTGAAGGATGCGGAACATAAACTCGTTGATTCCGTACATGATATCGCTAACAGAAAAAGCCCTGCAAAGGAATTAAGTGAAGCTACAAAGGATATCGAAAGGTTGGTTGCAGCGGAATCTATCATATCTCTAAGGAAGTTGGAGAAGTCAATCTACAAACATATCATGCTGAAATTCAACCCATACTATTTTGACACGGAAGATTTCTCCGTGAATTTAGAATGTAAAAATAAAGAACGTTACGCACTGACAATCAACATCTTAGATGAAGAGTTGAGAAAAAAAGTCCAAGATAGATTTAAATAGTTATTTTAGAAAAATGGGGCCCAAAACAAGAAAGCCACCATTACCAGTGCGGACACACATACGGTGGTGAGCAGTACTCCTGCTTTTGTCATATCTAAAGTTCTGAAGTAATCACTGCTGTAGGCTATGGCGTTTGGGGGCGTGTTCGCCGGTAAAAGGAATGCAAAGCAGGCGGCTACACCAGCTACAAAAGCGAGTAAAGTAGGGTTGACATCTAGTTTGAAAGCTAAGGCGATAGCTACCGGTACGAAGGTACTTGAAGTTGCTGTTAAGCTGGAAAACAAAGTTATACTGAAAGCGGTCACGAAACCTATAGTAGCTATTACCAGTAGTAGTCCCGCATCCGCCAAGAAAAACTCTAGGTTGTCAGCGATTATATCTATGACGCCGGTCACTTGTAATCCGGAACCTAAAGCTAGTCCACCTCCGACCAGTATCAGTATACCCCAACTTATCTCATCAACAGCTTCCTTCCATTCGAGAACTCCCACTTTTGGAAATACGAACATGAAACAGATGATCAAAGAAGCTATGTAAAGCCAGTCATCCGGTAAAAATCGAAAGTTGAACGCATCGACTAACCAGAGTGCCAATGCTATACCGAATAGCCCTAAGACGTGTTTTTGATCTCGATCTAAAGACCCGATCTCTTTCAGTTCTCTTTTAACATCTTCCAATCCACCTTCTATCCTTTTGATCTCCGGTTTGTAAACGCTGGTTATCAGTTTCCAGGAAAGTGGTATGAGGATGACAAGAAGTGGTATTGATCGGATTATCCAATCGAAGAAAGAGATACTGATCCCAGCTAGGTCTTCAAGAAAAGCTATAGTTATCGGTACCGGTGGTGTTCCCACAGGAGTACCCATACCACCTATGTTTGCAGCGAAAGCTATGCCGATTATCATTGCTTTACCCATATGAGTACCCTTTGGGTAATCCTTGGCCTTTTTCAGGATCCCTATACCTATCGGTATCATTATTGCGGTCGAAGCAGTGTTTGAGATCCACATCGATAGAAAAGCGGTCCCTGCCATCACTCCTAATATCAGTCGATCGGTCCGTTCTCCCATGAGTGATATGAAGCGTAGGCCTATCCTTCTATCGATTTCGTATTTCTTAAGGCCGGCTGCTATGACGAACCCCGCTACTAATAGGATATTGACCTTGTGGGCGATAAAAGCTAGAGCTTCTGGGAAAGGTAAAATCCCAAAAATACCTTGAAGAAGAATGACCAGCATGGCTGTCACGGGTATCGGGAGTGATTCCGTGACCCATAGGGCAGCAGCCACAAAGGCTATAGCGATCATGATCTTTGCGTCAGTGCTGAACTGTTCCGGAAACGGTAAGAGTGTTATCATGACACCTATAAGGAATATGACTATTATCGTACTCAACTTTCTATCGATTTTGGGCATCTTTGACTTCTCCTCGGGAGGTTAAATCGGGGCTAAACTATATCATTTAAGTAATTTTTCCTTGACATCCATTTTTTCTAAATGCCATAATCCCACTGCGGCGAGTCCCGAGACTATCGACGGCCATATATCAGTGCTTAGATAGAGGCCAGCTGTCGGTGGGCTGTAAACGGTTATCGGGAAAAACATAGAGTATGAGTAGCCTGTTGTAGAAAGTAATAGGGAATCCAAGAAAAGGTGGGTAAAAGTTCCCAGTGCTATAAGTAGAAAAACCGGTTTAGAGTACTTTTTATTTACGGATAACGTGAGTACGAGTATAATTATGAAAACTCCACCCAATGTGTGCAGGGGAGTCCAGGAGAAAGGGATATTGAATAAGTTTTCGATAAAGGCGGGTTCCAGGATCAAACCTATACGGGTTAGGTCTGGTAGTACAGATCCCAGCATGATTATTGTGATATAGTTACTGTTGATCCACTTATACTTCCACGAGAGTAACGTTCCCACACTGAAAGCCACGAATACATGGGTTAAAAGGTCAGCCATCCTCATCCCTCCTGAAAAATTTTAACGGTTTTTCTCTAGGTTTGAATCCCGTAGGCGTGTACTTCCAATGACTTATGATCCTTATCGATAACCAGAGAGCCGCTACTCCCGACACTCCGTACATGTAGTACCAGTTCGTGATTGGTCTGACTATCACAGTTTGGGCTGTGATCGTATCATCTTCATTTAACGTTCCAAAAACACTGACTCTATCGCCTATATCGGCATCTTTTGTAGCGTTGGCGATTTCTAATAAAACAGAATCATCACCATACTGGAGTTCGATGGTAAGCGGATCAGTTTTCACAACCCTACCTCCCACATCTACCTTTTCACCGATGTAAGCTTCGTGGTCCTGAACAACATGTTCCGAACTCGGATAGTGTCCCTTCTCAGGTTCTGGGTTTAACGAACCGTACCAGACGAACAATATCACAAGTATGATAAGAAGAACTACAACCGCTGACTTCCTAGACCGGAACATGAAATCATCTAATGGTTCAATATATATTGATTTACCGCAGGATCGAGTTCTCTATATCTTGAACTATTACAATAATAATTGTGAAAAAATTGCGTTGATATTTAAAGAATCGTTATTACCTAAATCGATTATGATAATAAATTGCCATAATAACAAGTCTATCTAAAATTAACAACGGGAACATCTAGTTTATCAAAATGTTCATCTGCCGTAACTATAGTTGCATCTACTGATTCTGCGCATGCAGCTATCAAAGCATCAGCGATGGGAACGTTGTTCACTTTATGAACTCCTGCCTTTATCGATTCTTCTTCCCCTATAACAACCACATCTAGATTATATTTTAGCTGATCGATTCTTTTTTCTGCAGTTTCTTCATCAACTCTTCTTGTATAGATATAATATATTTCAGTCAATGTGATGGAACTTATGTACAAAACGTTGTTATTGTCTAAAATCTCTTCAACAAAATCCGCTCCTTCTTCGTTATTGAAATAAGCCAGCAGGGCCATGGTGTCTAATAAGTATCTCATCCTTCCTCGAACTCCTCATCCCATCTTTTTCTGGTCTTTTTTAGTATTTCAGATGCGTCGTCGATCTCATCTATGCCTTTCAATTTATTCAAGGATTTGATCGGTTTTAAGATTATTTCACCGTCTCTCCTTTCAACCAATATCTTATCTCCTTTTGAAAGATGAAATTCTTTTCTCAGTTCTGCGGGAAGAACGATCTGACCTTTTGAGGAAAGTTTTTTCACCTTCATTCTTACATTATTACAAATGTAATACATTTATTTAATTCTTACTAATACCGGGATTAAAACTTAGCGTCGCCTCATGATTTTTAGGATTTGAATAAGTTTCATTTATCAAGTCCAGAACAGAATCCTATAATTTTCTTATATTTTTCACCTGATGACGGTAAAATTTATTTAACAACCGTAGATTACACTGCTTGTTTCAGAAAGGTGACAGATTATGCTTGATGAACTTAAAAGGAAGTTGGAAATGAGAGAGGCTGTGGTTTGTGTTGTCGGCATGGGTTATGTCGGCAGGCCTCTGGCTGAATACTTATCAGAACATCTTAAGGTAATAGGTTATGATATCGATGAAGAAAAGGTGAAGAGGTTAAACAGCGGTGATAAAAACGAACTTTTGCAGTTTTCCTCGGATGAGAGAAAGATCGGAGAGGCTGATTTTGTTATAATCTGTGTTCCAACACCCGTTAACGAGTCCAAAGAACCCGAACTGGCATTCGTAAAAAGTGCTACCGAGACCGCTGGCGAACATATCAAAAAAGGAGCTGTCGTAGCTTACGAGAGTACCGTGTACCCCGGAGTTACCGAAGAGGAATGCATACCGTTGTTGGAAGAGAAGTCTGGTATGGTCTGTGGTGAAGATTTCTTTGTGGGTTACTCTCCTGAAAGGGTCAACCCCGGGGATAAAAAGCATACCATCGACAAGATAACAAAAGTCGTCGGAGGTATGGATGAAGAAGTAGGTGAAGTTTTAGGGGAACTTTACGGTCTTATCACAACTGTCCATATCACTAAAGATATCAAAACCGCCGAAGCCGCAAAGGTCATCGAGAACATCCAGAGAGATCTTAACATAGCTCTCATGAACGAATTATCGTTAATTTTCAACAAGATGAATTTGAACACCGAAGAGGTCCTAGAAGCCGCCGCTACTAAGTGGAATTTCCATAGGTACCATCCAGGTCTGGTAGGTGGTCACTGTATCCCGGTAGATCCATATTATTTAGTTTACAAAGCGAAAAGGTTGGACTACCATCCTCAGGTCATACTAGCGGGTAGGGCTATCAACGACGGGATGCCGAAACACGTCGGAGAGATGGCCATTAAAGGTCTGAATCGAGCCGGTAAAGTCATCAAGGACTCAAAAGTTGTTATCATGGGTTTGACTTACAAAGAAAACGTCGAAGATGTTAGGAAATCACCTGCTAAAGATATCGTAAAGTTGTTGAAAGAATACGACGTCCAGGTTTACGGCTACGATCCGTATTTGAGTGAAAAGGAGATCCGAGAATTTGGAGTCATACCCACGAAAGATGTGAAGGGTTTCGACTGTGCGGTTATCACTGTAGCACACGATGAGTTCCGAGAGATGGGTGCAGATGATCTGATCGAGTCTATGAACAAAGATCCCGTACTAGTCGATGTTAGAGGGATGTTCAAAAAGAAGAAACTAGATTGTATCTATATGACCCTTTAGGTCAACCTCTCCATGAATTTGTCGATCTTCTTTTCGTAGCCCTCTTCCAGGTTTCCTTTCTTACCATTAATCTTCAATTTAAGATTCTCCGTAGCTTTTTTGAAGCCTTTGTTTTTTAACATCCCCTCAAGTTCTGCAAGTGAATCTGTTTTTTCTTTCGTAAACGTTGTGATAAGTCCATATTCCACATCTCCATCATCAACCTTTAAATTTTTTACGAATTTCTTGATCTTCCTGGTGGCTTTACCACCTCTTGTCGGTGTGCTGAATATGTATAGTTCAGCAGTTCTGATGTAATCTGGGTCAGTATCTTTGACGAAAAAGACCTTGACGTTGTTGTTCTCGAAGGAGTTCCCCACATACTCCGCTATCTTCTTATTATTTCCATATTTACTGTCATAGATGATATTTATCCTCATTTTTTCCACCCTTCTGTTAGCGATATAAGCACGACTATATTTCAACTTTTCTTAAGCCTTTTTATGAGTTTTATTACCTCGAAAACACCTAAGAATACCGCCATAGCTCCAAGAACCTGTATCCATCCCATGAGACCGATGTTAGCGAATTCTAAGAAATCACTGATGTACGGACCGTAGACTCCCAGGAAAACCAGGCCGATGGATATCACGATCGAGTACAGTATTATCTTGTTCGAAAAGAAGTTCTTATTGAATATGGATTCGTATTCGTACCTTCTAGACATGATATTCGCGAACTGGCAGTAAACCAGGGTCAGGTAACTGACAGTGGTTGCGGCTGCGTACTCCGGCAGTTCAGCACCGGTCAAGGAAAGTCCCTGCCTACTGAAGAAAATCCAGAAATTACCAGCTGCCAAAGAACCTATCAAAAGTCCTAAGAAGATCACTTCAACTGAGTGAGGTAGATCAAGTATATGTTCATCACCACTCCTGGGTGGCGATGTCATCATAGCTTCAGAGGGGGGGTCGTAGGATAAGAAAGTTAACGGCATAACTTCCGCCAAAAGATCGACAGCTAATATCTGGATTACTAATATCGGTATAGCCCACGGACTCCAACCCAAAAGGCCTATCATGGCAAGTCCAGCAAGAACCGTTGTGAGTTCAGCGCCGTTAGTGGTCATGGATGCTAGAACGGTTTTTTTCAGATTGTTGTAGATGGTCCTCCCTTCTCTGACTGCATGAACTAGTGTCGGAAAACTGTCATCTAACAGCACCAGTTCCGAGGCTTCCTTTGCCACATCTGTACCCTTCTGTCCCATAGCAACTCCTATATGTGCTCTCTTTAAGGCCGGTGCGTCGTTGACTCCATCTCCAGTTACCGCCACGATCTCACCATCCTGCTCTAACAATTTTACGATACGGAGTTTATCTTCAGGGTCAACTCGAGAAAATATCATGGACTCCGATCTCTTCATCTTTTCTGAGATCTCTCTGTCATCCAAATCTTTCAATTCTTTACCGGTGATAACAGGCGTTTTTTCTCCCTCGGATAGACCGATCTCGTCCCCGACGGCTCTGGCGGTGATAGCGTGGTCTCCGGTCATTATGAATGTTCTTATATGTGCGTCCTTACATCCCTGGATAGCCTCTTTAACACCCTCCTTGGGAGGATCGATCATGCTGACGAGACCTAAAAATATGACGTCCTTCTCGACTTCCTCTTCGGTGTAATCTTCGTTTTGCTCTTCTAAAGGCCTGTAAGCGATAGCTAGAACCCTCATGGCCTTCTCGGAGTACTTCTCGTTGATCTTCCTTATCTTTTCTTTATCCTCATCAGTGATCTTCTGGACTTCCCCGTTCCTGTAGATGTACTTGCTTACGGAAAGAACGCTGTCCGTGGCTCCTTTCATAGCCAGCACTTTCATTCCTTCTGTATCACCTTCGAAGGCCTTTTCCACCGTTTCATCGTCGTACTTCTCACCGATATCCCTCACTGAACTCATCCTCTTCCTCTCGGAATCGAAGGGGAACTCGATAATCTCAGGGTTCTCTTCGTCTTCGATCTCCGAACGGGTTCCCAGTTTGGTGGACATTGTGATCAAAGCTGCTTCTGTTGGATCACCTACTGAATACCAGCTGTCGTGCTGATCGTCGGGCTCGTGGATTTCAGCGTTAGATGCCATAGTGGAAGCGTCCATCAATATCTCAAGTTCGTTGACCTGCTCTTGAGTGAGTTTTTCTTCGTTTTCATCGAGTATCTTACCTTGGGGTTTGTAGCCCAATCCGGTGAGTTCGTATTCTTTATCATTGAACCAAACGTTCTTGACCGTCATCTCGTTCTTAGTCAGAGTTCCGGTTTTATCCGTGCAGATGACGGTCGTAGAACCCAGGGTTTCAACGGAAGAGAGGTTCTTGACCACTGCGTTACGGTTGGCTAGACGATTACTGCCAGTGGATAAAGCTACTGTCACCTGTGCGGGCAGTGCCTGAGGTACCGCAGAAACGGCTATCCCAACAGCGTAGATCAGACTTACCGTCAGTCCTAGGTCCTGCCAGTAAGCCACGAAAAAGAGGGCAGCGCTGATCACTATCACTATAGCTGTTAGATTTTTTGCTAAAAGATCCAATTCTTTTTGTAACGGTGATTTGAGTTCACCGGTCTCTTCTGTCATATCTGCTATCTTACCCATTTCAGTGTCCATGCCGGTTGCGATAACCAGACCCGTAGCGTTACCAGTCGCCACGGTAGTACCGACGTAAGCCATATTGTCCCTATCCGCTAAAGTCACTTCCTCTTTGATGGCGTTGGTGTGTTTCTCCTGGGGCATGGATTCCCCGGTTAGTGAGAAATCGTTTGTTTTAAGGTTGAAAGAACGGATGATCCTGACATCCGCTGGGATCTTGTCCCCCTCTTCGATCTTGATTATGTCACCTGGAACCAATTCTTCTTGATCTATCTCCTTCCAGCGCCCTGCCTGCTTGACTTGAGCTGGAGATTTAATAAGTGATTTAAGTTTCTCGATGATCTGCTGAGCCTTGTACTTTTGAACGAAACCGATGATCGCGTTGATGAAAACTATGATGAACATGGCGGCTGCGCTTTTTAAACTACCTGGATCGTTCTGGTAGATGCCTAAGAAAAGGGATATCACACCAGCTATTATTAAAACCATGACCAGTAGTTCTTTGAACTGGGATAAAAAAAGCAACAGTTTTGGCGTCTGGACTCCAGCAGTTAGTTCGTTTTTACCGTATTTTTTTAAACGTTTTTCCGCCTCTTCCTTACTCAGTCCCTCTGGTGAAGTATCCAACTCCTTCAAGCATTCATCGACTGTCATCCTGTAGTAATCTTTTTCATCCGCCATCTTGAACTCATGTTGTCAATCAGATATTTTGATTTATTTCTTTTGGTGGTAAAGAAAGATTAAAATATGAATTAAGCATTAAAAATTCTGATGAGTGGAGTGATAAGATTTCAGAACTTTACGAAGAACTATAACGGGGTAAAAGCAGTCGATTCTTTGAATCTTGAAGTCAGCAGGGGCGAAGTCTTCGGTTTCCTAGGTCCAAATGGTGCTGGAAAGACAACTTCTATCAAGGGCTTGATGGGTCTTTTGAGACCTACCTCTGGTAGGGTGCTCGTCAACGGTGAAACTATATCCACTTCGAAGGGCATATCCTCATCCTCAGTTGGGTACTTACCTGAAGTGGTAGAATTGTGGGACAACCTGACAGGGGTAGAAACTCTTACCTTCATGTGTCATCTGAAAAACGTCGATGATAGCTGTGTTACTGAGACATTGAAGAAAGTGGGACTCGGAGGTGTGACTGATAGAAAGGTGAATGAATACTCCAAAGGTATGCGTCAGCGTTTAGCCCTCGCTCAGAGTCTACTGGGAGAACCAGAACTACTGATCCTGGATGAGCCATCTTCAGGACTAGATCCCGCGGGAGTAGCTCTGGTAAAGGATATCATCCGGGCACACGTCCAAAAAGGAGGGACCGTGTTCCTTTCTTCACACATATTACCCGTTGTAGAGGATGTGGCTCATAGGGTCGGTATAATCGTTGGTGGTAGATTGAGGACCGTGGACTCGGTTCCCAATCTGAGAGATCAACTGGAGATCCCATCAAAGATGAACATAATGCTCTCTTCGGATTATACAGAAGTAGAACTAGCTCTTAAAAATAATTCAATTGTAAAGTCATATTCAGGATCCAAGAACATGGTCACTGTCACATGCGGAAAACGTGATAAAAAAGCTGTTCTGGACCTGATCGAGGACGCTGGTGCAAAGATAATGGACTTCGGGGTCAAGGAAGGGACGCTAGAAGACATCTTCCTCAGCTTCTCCGGGGGTGAAAAATAGATGGATTCGAAACACAATAAGATCCTGGCTATCGCTAAAAAAGAGTTCATGAACAACGTTAGGAACAAATGGGTTTTCATACTCGGGTTGGTGTTCGTCGGACTGATACTGCTGACTAGTGCTTACGGAGGCTTGGAAAGTCGAGGAGAAGCCGGTATCAAGGGCTACGAATTCACAATATCGGTAGGTTCTGAAATGGTCGTTCTGCTCACATCCGTAGTTGCGATCATGCTTGGCTATAAGACAGTTGTAGAAGAGGTAGAATCAGGCAATATAGGTCTTCTATTGACGTCGGAACTCGATAGAAAGGAGATCGTGACCGCGAAATTCCTAGGTCTGTCAACTGTTCTAACCACTGCTGTTGTAGGTGGTCTAGCTGTTGGCGGGGTTTTGATAGGGATCATGGCTAGTTTCGAAGGAGCGCTTGACTACCTTTACTTCATTGTCCTATCTCTGTTATTTTCACTGATCTTTCTCTCACTAGCGGTACTCATGTCATCCGTAGTAAAGAAAAAAAGTCATGCACTAGCAGGCGGGATATTACTGTGGTTATTCTTCAACATAGTATTCGAATTGATCCTTTTCGGTGTAATGGTGGCTAGAGAAGGAGTGCCGGATTTAACTAGAGGTCCCGTAGAATTCGTATTCCCAGATTGGTACTGGTTCGCCAGCTTACTCAGTCCAAATGAGACATTCTCTATGGGTGTCAGGCTTATAATGGAGAGGATAGATCTACCTGCAATTCTGAATCTACCCTTTATAGTAGTAACCCTCATACTATGGATAATCGTACCCCTCGCTCTTTCCCTATACATATTCGAGAGAAATGACCTGTAAGTTATCTATACCGTATGGTTTTCCCCTTCCATTTACCCGTTAAGAAGTACAAGTACGAAACTAAAGCTCCTATCGGATTACTCAAGGCCATGCCGATCCAAACACCTAAAACTCCTAAATCGAAACCAAAATTTATCAGAGGTAGTGATGGAAGTGCTAGAAGTGCTGATAAAAATAAACGTAATCCCCATATCCTGAAGACCTCAAGACTCATGGCTGGGAGGGTATGCCCAGTCCCTCTATAGCTGGAATCCAATATCCTGAAGATACCGAAGAATCCGATGGACATGGAATAGATCGCTAGATATCTTGCACCCTCTTCTATCACCGGTGCCTCGTCTATGAAAAAGCCCATGATACCTGTTCTAAAAATCATCACTATAGCACCGGTGGAAAACATAATGACCGATGATACCAGTATCGCCTTCTTTATCACTTCCTCCGCCCTCTTCTTGTTGCCAGCTCCTATGTTCTGTCCTACTATAGACATAGACGCATCTGCGAATCCCCATATGGCTATGGTGATAACGTGTATGACCCTCCGACCTATACCGTATGCGGCAACTGATGTCCCACCAAAGATAGCTACTAAAGAGAACAGCATAACGAATGCTAGGGCTGTCATCACCCTTGCGAAGGTAGCAGGTGCAGCGATCGTGACGATCTGTCTCATCCATCTGAACTTTAGACGTAAGCTCCTCAAAGATAATCTGATATCTACACGATCGTTGAACAGAAAATAGATGCCTACTAGACCGGCGGTCACGCGAGATGTCGCAGTTGCTATGGCAGCACCACTCACCCCTAAAGCCGGGAAGAAGGACCACCCGAATATGAGGATCGGGTCCAAAACTATGTTCACAATGACAAATATGACCTTGATGAGTAAGGGTGTGACCATGTCTCCCATACCCTTGAGTAAAAATCTGAAGCCGGTATAAGAGAAAACGAAGGGCATGCTCAGAAGTACGATCCTGAGGTAGGATACTGCTAAAGGATATATATCTGGAGGTGTCTGCATCCACTTCAATATGTATGGAGCACCGATGAAACCACCTACGGTGAAGGCAAGACTGAGGATTATCATGAAACTGAATACCTGACCCGCGGCCTCATTTGCCTTTTCCCTACGGCCCGCACCCATATGCTGTGCTACAAGGGCAACACCAGCGGTGGCTAGCCCCATCCCCGCGGATATGAATACGAATATAACAGGCCACGCAGCGGTTGGAGCGCCTACTTCAGATGAACCAAGCCTACCAAGCCAGAATGTATCGACTATGTTAAAAGATATGTGTAAAGAACTAGAAACCATCACTGGAAGTGCTAGAACAAGGATGGTCTTTATTATCGGACCTCCTAAAATATCATCTCTTCTCTCTTCAGCGGTTTTTATGAATATCTTTTTTAATCTTCGTATAAAGGTCGATATTATACCACGCTTATATGAAGGGGGTTCACATACTATTAAATAAATATATTGGTGTTCTCTGAAAAGATCGTTCTACCAGTAATCTTAATAAAACACCTCAAAGCCATATCTTAAAAGGAATATTTCTCTAAGCAAATCAGTTTTTAGAACTCAACGTTTGTCCTAAATATTTATATCGCTGGATCATCCTAGTTTTCTTAAAGGATGTATTAACTGGATAATAGTCTTGGTTATGATCTATGTTTCATCTTCAAAATATATTTATATGCAATATGCTTAACGGAACATAATGGTCGATATCCATAAAGGTCAGCATAAAAAAGTCATCACCATGATCGTGGTTTTAGCGTTGATTACAGCGGGTCTATCAGCTTGGTGGTATATCGAGTCTAAACGGGATGACATTTTAGTTTTAGCCACCACTACCAGTACATACGATTCCGGACTACTTGATGAGATCATACCGGATTTTGAAGAGGACTATGGAGTCAGGGTAAAGACCATAGCCGTTGGTACGGGACAAGCACTCGAACTCGGTAGGAACGGTGATGCAGACGTGCTCTTAGTCCACGCACCTGAGCGTGAAGAAGAGTTCGTCGAGGAAGGTTATGGAAAGTATCGTTATGAAGTCATGTACAACGAATTCGTTTTGGTTGGTCCGGAGGATGATCCTGCCGGGATCAGGGGATCTCAAGATGTCACCGAGACCTTCAACAGACTGTACGAAAATAGAGGATCTATAACGTTTTGTTCTAGAGGGGACGATTCCGGAACTCATATCAAAGAAATCAAGCTTTGGGAAGATGCAGGTTTTGATCACGATGAGATCGACAGTCAGGCTCATTCTCACTGGTA
>JBNJDY010000019.1:0-28824 GCA_051745305.1 Thermoplasmatota archaeon | reverse complement strand
ATTGTATTCGGTATGAGTCTGATACCGTTGGTTATAGGCCAGATAGAAAGGACTTTGAGAAGTTAATTAAAGGGTCATTTTCTATGATATTTAAACAATATTTATAAATATGATATTTAATTATTTAAATAGGATTTGGGAAAAGTTAAAATAACACAAGATACCATCATTTATATAGGGTAATATCAGTGTCGATGGATACTCTAAAGCAAGAGTTGTCTTACCTGATATTGGGGCAGCAGGGCGGAGACAACCGAATAAAGATTTTAGAGCTCCTTAAAGATAGACCATACAATCATAATCAGTTGGCTAAAGAGCTCAACCTCAATTATCGAACCATCAAACATCATATAGATGTTCTTCTAGATTACGATCTGGTCGTATCGTCTGGTGAGGGTTACGGTCAAGTGTATTTTTTAAGTCCGAAATTGGAAGACAATTATAATATCCTGGAAGAGATCGAAAGAAAACTCAATACTGTTTTCAAAACCACAAAATTGTACAAAAAATTTGTGGAACAATCCAAAGAGGGTATTATAATCTTAGACGAAAACGAAGATATCATCTTTGTAAATGATAGTGCAAAACAGCTGACAGGTTACGAAGACATAGAGTTGCTTGGAAATCATATAAAGGATTTATTCTCTAACGTTCATCAAATCATTGAAGAGGTTTTTAAAAAGGAAGATAAATCTAAAAAAATAATAGATATCGAAACAAAATCCGGGGAAACAAAATCCGTTGAGATAACTATGGATTATTTCTACTTCAATGGGGATGAACATAGAGGGATCTCTCTGCTATTGAGTGATCTGACTAAAGAGATGAAACAAAAAGAGATCTTGGATGCATTGATGGACCATTCAGAAGTCATGATGGCTTACATGAACAAACAGTTTGATTTGCTTTATGTGAATTCCGCTTACGCAAAAAAGACAGACCATTCTCCAAATGAACTAATTGGAAAGAACCATTTTGACCTTTTCCCTAACAAAGAAATTGAGGAATTTTTCCAAGAGGTCGTCGATAGTGGTGAAGAGGTACATGTAAAGGATAGAAATCTGTTACATCCAAATAAGTCTGATGAGGGTGCGACGTATTGGACCTTAGAACCCGTCAAAGATGATGGTGTAGGAGTGAAAGGGCTAGTGCTGTCTATGTATGAACAAACATGATCATCCATTTTTAATGAAGATTTGTATTATAATTGTATATGATTAGGGTATGATTGGTGTGTTATTTATACAAATGTTTGTAGAAAGGATTATGTACATCGTCGTACAATTATAGATATACGTAAGATTGGTTGGGTGAATAAGATATATAGGATATTTTGATATATGAACCTCTAGTTTGAATTGAGCCCCTGTATGGCGATGAGAATAGGGCTAGAGGTATTAGATGTAGGTATGTCAATATGTTCATAAGAAGCCAGGACAGGTGTTTGATACGCAGATGGTTTAGAATTGGCACTACATCAACCAACCAATGTCGTATCAGGGGGGTTTGATTTGACGTTAGAGATAATGAATATAGGGGTAAGAACACAAAAAAAGGCATTGATGAACGGGATCGAAGAAAGATATGAACATGCGAAAGATCTGAGATTCGCTCTGATAACGGAGTTGGACATGCTATCCAGACTCTCTATCAAAGCGTTCGATGATCTTGAACAGGCGATTGAATTGGGTGATGAAACTAGAATATGGTATTCCATCTATATGATGCTGTACACGCATGAACATATAAGAGAACTACTGGAAGAGATAAAGAAGCTGTCCGAGGAGGATCCGATGATGATGGATGAATTGAGTACTTTATTGGATTATGACTCAGGATTGAGCACGGAAAAAAATGCTCTGAGAGAACATTTTGGTAAGGGTATAGAAGAATGGATCTTAGGAACGGATAGTGAACGGACAATTGAGAACTACATATTTGTGAAGGAATCTTTACCGAGTATGCATGCTAAAGGGATGTTACGTCATTTCGATCCTGAAACGTATGAGTTTATATTTAGAGATAATGTATATGATCTAAAGAATGAACATGAAAAGATAAAGAAGATAAAAGAAGAGATTGATAGGATTTATATAAAAAATTTCTAGAATCTTTATATTAGATGAGATGAATAGTAGATGCCGTCAAGGCATCTAGAGAATAAAAGGAGGGTCACACGCTCACATGTGATCTTTCTATAAAGGGGGGTGAGCAGTATGGAAAGCAGTATGGAAGAAATGAAGGCGGATATATACGACCATGAGGAAGATAGTGTAGGGACCACTTCAGTACCTGAGAACAGGGCAGAGTCTACAGCAGAGATCCCGGCTTTTAACGAAAAGAGCACACTAGCTGGTGTTGTAATGAAGGCGAGGGAAAAAGGGGTGAGTAGTATGGAAGAGATGATGTCGGACATATACGCCCATGAGGAAGATAGTATTGGGATCACTTCAGTACCTGAGAACAGTGTAAAGCCTATAGCAGGTATCCCGGCTTATAACGAAGAGAGAACGATAGCTAGTGTTGTACTGAAGGCGAAAAGATATGTAGATCAAGTCGTAGTAGTGGATGACGGTAGTTCAGATGAAACAGCAGCGATCGCTGAAGAAGCAGGAGCTATGGTCATAAGGCACGGTAAGAACAAAGGCTATGGAGCTTCTCTGCAGACACTGATCAATTATGCACGTGAAAAAGATACGGAACCTCTAGTATTATTGGATGGCGACGGACAGCATCCAGTCCACGAGATACCGAATCTAATCCAAAATATCGTAGATGGAGAGGCAGATATAACCATCGGTTCACGGTTCCTGGATATGGAGGACAAAGAAGGTGTTCCTCTATACAGGAGATTCGGGATCAAGTTTCTGACAAAGCTCAGCGGTAACTCTTTTGGAGATAAAAATGGTAACAGGATAACTGACGGACAGTCTGGATTCAGGGCTTTCTCGAGGAATGCGTTAAAAAGGATCAATCCGAAAGAAATGGGCATGGGTGCCTCGGCTGAGATCCTGATGGAGGCAAACGATGCTAACCTCAAGATAAAAGAGGTACCGATATCGATCAGTTACGAGGGAGACACTTCGACGGAAAATCCTTTGAAACATGGACTCGGAGTCATAGGGAGTATAATCAGGTATGTAGAAACCAAGCATAGTCTACTTTCTTTTGGGTTGCCTGGATTGATAGCCTTCTTGATGGGTATATTTATGGGTATAAATACAGTCATGATATACAACCAGACTGGACAATGGCCGGTGGTATATGTCTTCGTAACGGTTCTATTGTTCTTCGGTGGGATGACTGCAGGTATGACTGGCCTTATCCTACATGCCATAATAAACGCTCATAAACGCGGATATGATTGACCTTTAGTGATGACTTCCTGAACCGTAGATAAAATATTCGAAAGAATTTAGTAGGGGAAGAATAAATAAGGTTTAAATGTCGGATAATCTTGCTTCCGGTTCAGAGGAGGAAAATCACAGTAAGCATGCCGTCGTAGGTATACCTGCTTATAACGAGGAGATCACCATAGCAAGCGTGATATTCAAAGCTAAAAGATATGTGGACGACGTTATCGTTGTAGACGACGGAAGTTCAGATGACACAGCGGGTATCGCGGAAGAAGCAGGGGCTATGGTCATAAAGCACGAAGAGAGCATGGGATATGCAGCCACACTAAGAACGTTGATCCATCATGCTCGGGATAATGACATGGCACCGCTCGTGATAATAGATGGATATGCAGAGCATCCCGTTAACAAGATACCGGATCTTCTTGAAAATATACTCAACGGAAAAGCGGATATCACCATCGGATCTAGATTTTTAGATGATGAAAAGAAAAAGGGTGTCCCTCCGCTGAGACGATTTGGGCTTCGGATACTCAAAAAGATGAATAAGAGCAAGATAGCGATAACCACACCAAAGGGAGAGGTCAAGAAGATAACAGATAGGCAGTCAGGTTTTCGAGCTTTCTCAAAGGAAGCCTTAAATAAAATAAATCCAAGTGGTTCAGGTGTCGATGCCTTCTCTGATATCCTCAGGGAAGCTAACTCTGAGGGTTTGAAGGTTCAGGAGATCCCGATATCGGTTACATATAAGGGAAAGATATCGACTAAAAGGCTCTCTAAGAAAAGGTTCGGATCTCTAACCGGTGTGGTCCAGTACATAGAGACGAAGGACAGTCTGCTCTCTTTTGGGGTACTAGGAATGATCGCCTTTTTACTGGGCATCTATATGGGGACAAGAACCGTTATGATATACAATGAGGTCGGTTCGCTGCCTATAGTATATGTTGTAATTACCGTCCTACTGTTCTTCGGTGGATTGGTAGCAGGTATGATCGGATTGATATTACATGCTGTAATAAATGCTCATAAAAGAGGGTATCAGTGACCAACAGTCGGATACACCTCTAGATAAAAACACTTTCAAGATAAGATGAAGATAAGAAACGGGGAGGAATATTATGAAGATAAATGTTTTAGGACTAGGGTATATAGGCTTACCAACAGCTCTTTTACTGGCAAGATCTGGTCACCAAGTGATCGGAGTGGATATCGACGAAAAAAAAATTGATATACTGAATAAGGGAAAATTACCTTTCAATGAACCAGGTTTAGAGGAGCTGTACGATAACGCAAAAGATAATTTTGAAGCAAAGGAGGAACCAGAGGAAGGTGATGTGTTCATCATCGCCGTCCCTACACCTTTAGATCGGACCATCAACGTAGCAGATCTGAATGCAGTCATCAATGCGACTGAGATGATATATCCTGTTATGAAGAAGGATAATCTGGTGATCCTAGAATCGACCGTCCCACCGGGTACTTCGGAGAATCTGGTTTTACCTATCCTCAAAAAAAGCGGTCTTGAAGAGGATGAGTTCTTTTTGGTACATTCGCCTGAAAGAGCTATCCCCGGAGAGACACTTAAAGAGATGATAGAGAACGATAGAGTGATAGGTGGCTTGACTACTGAAGGTGCGAACAAGGCCAAAGAGGTATATTCAAGTTTTTCTGAAGGCCATATATTCATAACGGATATCAAGATGGCAGAGATGGTCAAACTGATGGAGAACACTTTCAGAGATGTGAATATAGCTCTGGCGAATGAATTCTCAAGGATAGCTGAAGATATAGGGATCGACGTTTGGAAGACTATAGATCTAGCAAATAATCATCCCAGGGTCGATATACTGCGCCCTGGTCCTGGTGTGGGAGGACACTGTATAGCTGTTGATCCATTGTTCTTGACTGCAAATTCAACTACGGGCAAGATGATAAACCTAGCTAGAGAGATAAACGATTCTATGCCAAACTTCGTCTTATCACTCATCAGGAAGAAAACAGATGGTATAGACCATCCCATCATATCCATATTCGGGGTCGCTTATAAAGGGAATGTTGACGATACAAGGGAAACCCCTGCGAAGAAGATCATCAGATTGGCCTTAAATGAGGGATATCAGGTCAGATGTTATGACCCTCACGTCCAAGAATTTGATCACGAGTTATTTGATCTAGACGATTCGGTAAAAAATAGTGATTGTATATTGATCGTTACCGACCATGATGAGTTCAAGGATATAGACCCGAAAAGATTGAAGATGAATAATAAGAACATTATAGATACAAGGAATATAATCGATAGAGAGAAGTGGGAAGACGCGGGATTTGAAGTTAAAATAATGGGTACAGATAACCATGGAAATTCAGGGTTTTAAGAATGAAGAAGATACTTATCATAACGAATAATTTTCCACCTGAGAGATCTGGTAATGCATCCAGGATACACGACCTGGCAAAAAATCTTGTAAAACTCGGTATGGACTTGACAGTTATATGCCCCCATCCTACCATACCTATCGGGAACTTTGAAAGGAGTGGGAAAAGGAAGACTGAAGAATCTATCGACGATATAGATGTCAGAAGGATATGGACATGGCAGCCAAAGGACGAAGATCCGGGTTTCATGAGCAGGATGGCTTATTACCTGCTGTTCCCTCTACATTCTCTTCTATATGTATTAAAATATAGAGATGAATACGATGTGATACTCACCACATCACCACCTCTTTTCGTTAATATACCCGGTCTTTTCGCAAGGGTCTTTCTCGATAAAAGATGGGTGTTGGATATAAGGGATCTGTGGATAGACGCTTCAGCGGAATTGGGTTTCGTCGATGATGATTCGTTGTTCAAAAAGATGAGCGAGAGGTTTGAAAGATCCTGTTTGGTTTCCGCTGAGATGATATCTATAACGACCATGAAGATGCAGGAAAAATTGGAAGACAAGTATCACGTAAAAGATGATGAAAAATTTTTATTTCTCCCCAATGGGGTCGATACTGATACTTTCATACCCATGGATAAACAGAAGATGAACAGGGTGATATACACGGGATTACTGGGTCACGCGCAGGACCTGGAGAGTCCTATATTGGCCATGGAGGAACTCAAAGACGAACATGATATCCAGTTCTTGATAGTCGGTGATGGGGATAAGAAAAATGATCTAGAAAGGTTGGTCGAGGAAAAAGGTCTTGAAGATGTTGTGAAGTTTGAGGGACTGGTTCCAAGGGAAAGTATACCTGATTACCTTTCAAGTTCAAAGATCGGTATAGCTCCTATCAAGGGTATAGATAGTTTAGATTACGCGGTTCCCTCTAAGATATTCGAATATATGTCATGTGAACTTCCATATATATCATCGGGCATAGGTGAGGTACAGAGGTTGACTAGGGAATCTGAAGCCGGTCTGGTAGCTGAGAACGATCCAGCTTCCTTTGCAGAGAAGCTTACCTATCTTCTGAAGGATGAACGGAAGTTAGAGAAGATGGGGAAAAAGGGTAGAGAATTCGTAAAAGAGAACTTCGATAGGAAGAAGATAGCGATGAGGTTGAAAGAGGCGATCGAGGGTACTAGATGAACTTGCAAAACACATTGGATATCCTTGATTCTAGGATAGAGGCATGTTTGATCGAGGAGGATGATAGATCGTATCTGTACGATCCATATTTTGACTTAGTCCGGAACAGGGTCAGTGCGGAATACTGTAAGGGTTTGATGAGGTTAGATAGAAAAAAAGAGGTCGTTCGGAAGATCGTTAACTTTCTGTTGGACAATCAGAACGATAACGGTTCATGGAACGAGTTACATCCTAAATATAATGAAACTTCTTCACTGGTTACATCTATTGTAGGTGATGCACTCTTAGGATGGTACAGAAGAGAACAGGACGAACACGTGAAGGAGGCCGTAGAATCCGCAAAGAACTATGTGATGTCGTGTGAGGAATATCCCGGTTTCTTCATAAAATCTAGGTTATATTACCAGGACCATCTCAATGTCGATGCGACCTGCGCGGATTTCCTTTCTGCATATTCTAAGTTTCATTCTGAAAGCCACACAGGTAAGGCGGCTGAAAGAGTCATATCTCATATCAGGGATTATCAATTCAAAGATGGGGTGTTTCCCTATCGAGTTAACAGCGAGATCAATAACAGTTCTATGGATGTCCCTTGTATTCATTATCAGGGGGTTACCATATATTATATCTTTAAAACTATGGAAAATCTAGGTATAAGCTGTCCCGATTGGTTAAGTAAGGGGATAGAGTGGCTGTCTAAAGCACAGAAACAAGATGGTAGTTTCGATTGGTCCAAGAGCGGTCTTATGTTTGCATATCGTTTGACAGGTGCATATGCCTTTGCATATTCGTCTTATAATATCGATAAAGAAAGATATTCCAGCGAGTCAAAAAGGTGTTTAAAGATATTGGAAGAATACATAGATGACCTGATGTTACGATGGGAGAAGGGATCATATACAGACATCATCCCTTCCTTAATCTCGGTATTGAAGAGTTCTAGCATTCGGAACGATGCTCTAAAAAATTTTCTTCATAAGGTTGGATACGGAACTTATAGAGAGTTCTCTAGGAGACGATACACCGAGAACCCATCAGAAGATATGCTCTTCGAAAAGATAAATGATATACTCTCATTACACAGCTCTACTATCGAGCCATCGAGGAACTATCCAGATCTTTTCATGACTACGGAATGTTTTGATTGTTTGACCTACTCGTATGATAGTGTATGATGAACGCGTTTGAACAGATGGGAACAGATCATGGCAGCAGATAAAAAGATAAATTTCATAGGATCATTACCTCCTCCCGTAGGTGGAGAAACTGTAAAGAATTCTATCCTTATCGAGGCGTTAGAGAAGAGGGATGTTGAGCTGAATACTATCAATATATTGAAGTCCAAATTCATCCTATCGAGATACCTTTTGAGTCTGTTCTTTAAAAAGGATGAAAATTTGATCATGTCGTTGTCAAGTAAAGCTAGATTGTTTTTCATCCCATATGCCTTTTTTCTTATCAAGATTAACGGATATGATGTAGCACTCCTTCCTATCGGGGGTAGATTGTACGATGAGATAGAAGGTATGCCCTTCTTCTTAAGAAAGGTCTTCGTAAAGTTCCTGAGCGAGTTCGATCAAATATACGTAGAGTCGAAGTATCTAAAAGAACAATTGAACAACATGTTGGATCGTGAAATAGTTTCATACCTGCCAAATTTCAAGGAAAGACCCGATAACGTTTCTAACGACCCTTACGAGGAGGGCGATAAACTCGAGCTGGTATATCTAGGCAGGATGGCTGAGGATAAGGGAATATTTGATATGGTCGATGCCTTCGATATTTTGAGAGATAAAAATAGGGATATGGAATTACATTTCTATGGCACATTTCCAAAAGAAGATAGCGTCAAGAGGAGGTTTCAAAAGAAGATCGAAGGTAAAGAAAGGATCATCCATCACGGATACTTGAGTGATGAAGAATTGATAGAGACATTGAGCGATCATCATCTTTTCGTTTTCCCAACCTACCACGCTGGAGAATGCTTTCCAGGGGTTCTGCTGGATGCTTTTTTCTCTGGTTTACCGGTGGTAGCTAGTGATTGGAGGTTCAATGGTGAGATAATAGAGGATGAGAAAAACGGTCTACTATGCGAACCAAAAGATCCCAAGGATATAGCTAAAAAGATAGACAAGTTATACAAAAATGAAAAACTTCTTAGAGATATGTCCAGGAACGCTTTCGTGATGTCTGAAAGATACGACGTAGATACTGTGGTGGATGGATTGTTGGATGACCTTGAAGAGTATGGATGGTTCGATTGATGATATAGATGCGTTATGAGTGATAGAGAAGGAGAAAACAAGATGAAGATAGTTTTGACAGGAGATTATCCATATGGTGACAGTGAGATATGGGGCGGGGTACAATCCGTATTACATAATTTAAAGATGGGTCTCGATAAAGATGGAAAAGAAGTCAGAATACTCTCTGGCTCAACAAAACCTGACAGTAAGTTCGAGTCAAACGAAGATGTGGTTTATGTGAAGATACCTAGATTGAGGTTTGGCACCGCCTTTTTATCTACCTATCCGATCAGGATCAAAAAACTAATGAGAAGGTTAGATCTCGATATATTGAACTGCCATTCCTTAGACTTTGCATACTACGGTCTAAAGTATTATGAGAATCTGATATTCACATTACACGGGGTAACATGGGAAGAGGAGAAATATCTGCCGTTCTTCAAAAGGATCGGATGGCACATATTCTACAGCGATCGTTTGAAAAAATTACTCAAAGATCTGAATTATCTAGTATCTATAAATCCTTATATCACAGAACTTGTAAGCGGCTACACAAACGCGGAGATATTCGAGATACCAAATCCTGTACCCGGGGAATATTTTGAACTGCAGGATAGATCTAATGGTGACCGGCTCTTCTATATCGGGGTGATATCCAGGAGGAAGAACATCTTGAAACTGATCGAAGCGTTAAAGATCGTAAAAAAGGAGAGAAAAGGTATCAAATTATTTGTTGCAGGCAAGGTCACTGATCAGGATTATTTCAGAGAGATCAAAAAATATGTTTCTGAGAATGATCTCGAAGATGTGGTAGAGTTCTTAGGTATGATTAGCAGGGAGGAAAAATTTAGACAGTTGGAAGAGATGGATGTTTTGGTGCTTCCCTCTTTACAGGAAACAGCCCCAATGGTGATATCTGAGGCGTTCGCCTCGGGTAAACCTGTGATAGCTTCTGACGTTGGAGGGAACAGATACATGCTGGGAGATGGAAAAAGGGGCCTACTCATAGATGTAGATGATAAGAACGATATTGCAGAGAAGATGATCTATATGCTCGAGGATGAAACCCTCGCTGGAAAGATGGGGAAGAGAGCAAAAAACTACGCAGTTAAGAACCATCATATAGATGCTGTAAAAGAAAGGTATCTAGAAGCCTATGAATCTGTATTAAATGGTTGATCAAGTGGGTCATATGGAAGAAAAAAAATTGACTAGATCAGTTATATTTACAGCCTCTCTTTTATTCACTATAATCCTCTACATCATTGCAAAAATACCGTCTGCTGAGGGTTATGAGGTGGATATCTATGGAGTTTATCCATGGTATCTTTGGGGTCTAATGATAGCTAGTTTATCGCTGGGATCGATAGCTGTGTTGTTATCGAAATCTAAAAATTTCATCAAATACGGTTTCGTTATCATAGTAGTGACCAATCTTATACTGTTGAGTTTACAGTTCTTCAGAGGATACTTCTTTTTTGTTGGAGGAGACCTTTTCACACATGTTGGGTTCGCGAAGGATATCTTAAGTTCCGGGCATATTCCCTCATTTAACTTTTATCCATTTCAGCATGTTTTGACCTTGGACCTATATCTGATCTGTTCTATATCCTTAGAGATGTCGTCGAGGATGCTGTCGATCATATTTTATTTGCTCTTCGTGATATCGTTATATGTGTTCTTAAGAAATTATTCCCTCACTAAATTTAAATTTTGTTTGATCCTGGGAATATTCTTAATATTTGGATCACAGAATTTGAGCCCACTGCCTAATATTTTATCATTCCTGTTCTTTCCTATGATCTTGTTCTTGCTGACGAAGATAGAGCTCGATCTTTCAAAATTAAGGCTTAATGCTATGCTTTTCATAGTGGTCCTGTCTGTGATCTTTTTCCACCCTATAACTTCACTTTACCTCCTGGGGATCTTGGTACTTTTCAAACTAGGAACCATTATATTATATGAGTACTTTAATAATTATTATGACCTGAGTTACCTGAATTTTACCATAATCTTATCTTTTGTTGCATGGGTATCATGGCACATGGGTTTTTCCTCTCTTCGCATGGGGATCACTAGAACGATATCTTCGATCTTTTACGATCCGAGTCTCAATCCTAGGGCGGAGGAATATACGAATACCTTGGGGATGTTCGATATACAGGTGATAGACATATTGAAGAAATTTATATTCGAGTTCGGTATGGTATCCGTTTTGTTGCTGCTAGTTATCGTATATCTTGCATACATGACCTACGATAGAAAGAAAATAAAAAGGTTCTTAAAACACAGAGATATCCTTTTTTTGGGTGGTTCTGTATTTCTTTTTGCAGCATGGTCAACCATAAACTTTTTCGCCGATTTCGTGACTTTTACACGGGTTTTTAAATTTGTCATATTGTTCTCATCCCTGCTGCTTGGACTCATATTCAGTTTCAATACATCCCCGACGGTGAATTTTGATTTCAAAGATAGAGTAAAACATCTATCGGTTCTATCTATTCTCGTCGTATTCATCCTGCTGATCTCCGTATTTAGAGTTTATCCCGCGCCCATCTCATTCAGCAGTAATCTGCAGGTGACCCAGCAGGAAAATGAGGGTATGGAATGGTTTTTTGAGGTACAGGATGAAGATAAACTGATATGGGAAGAAGGTATAAGACAACACAGGTGGGCGGATTTCGTATACGGAAGTGAAGGGGATGAAAGACCGGAGAATATAAGGGTAGAGCCTAACGTGGAAAATCACTTTGGATATGAAGAACGTGAACGGATGGAAGAGAACTATACTGGATATTTTATCAAAACGGATATCCATATGATAACATATAGACATATATTCTCCGATTACGAAGGATATTGGAGGTTCAACGAATCCAGTTATGAAGAGTTCGATAGAGATCCTTCGGTGAATAAGATATATAATAATGGTTTTTTCGAGAGTTATGATATAAACGAGGTAGATGAGGGATGACGGAGTTGTACATCTGTTTTACACCCTATCATGTACTGTTATCTTCATGTATAGCGTACGGCGAACCCACACAGTATGATAAAGAGATCATAATAGTAGAAGATTTTTCTGATGTTGATAAGCTCGTTACGGGATTGAAGGATTGGGAAGGCGACCCCTTTGAGGAACATGTCATGATAAAGGGTAAATTTTCCGTCGATGAAATACCTAAAAAATCGATGTTGAACGTCTTCAGAGATGGTTCTGTGGTAAATCTGCTGAAGGAAGGTGTTGATGAATTAAGGGATAGGTATGAGGGTGTTAGTTTGGACCGTGTCTTCACCTGTAACGATGGCAGACCCCAATCACAGTTTTTAGAGTTTGAGTGTAAAAAGACTGATGGTATGAACATATATGTCGAGGACGGTTCTGAATTGTACAACGATTCCATCGAATCATCGATGCCATTTCACGAATATATATTCTATAAAATGTATTTCGGAAAGTGGTATGAACACACGAGGATTTTAGGCAATTACAAATACACAGATGAGATAAGAGCCATGCGACCTGACCTTGTTAGGGATGAATTGAAGAACAAAAAGATCGAACCTATAAATATCAAAAATTTTATCGACCTAAAAAAGAATGGACTGACGGGATCTATATTAAAGGGATATGATGTTGAATTCGATCTAGATCCGGATAATATCATCGTGTTTCTACCCCATTCGAGTTTTGTTGAAGAAAGGGATTTGAGGGATATATACCAGGATATAGTTTCAAGATTACTGGAGGAAGATAAGAAGATTCTCTTAAAATATCATCCTAGAGAAAAGTATCATTATCTGAATGGAGAAGATAACCGCATCACTATACTGCCTCAATCTCTCCCCTCTGAGATACTTATTCTCGAGATGATCGATGAACCTCCATTAGTGATTGGTGATATTTCTACATGCCTGCTTACAGCGAAGTTCTTCAAGGAAGAGATCAATGTTATCTCACTGATCAATATCATAGGTATGGAGTCCAAGAATCTGAAGGGGGTCTTTGAGAAGATTGGAGTGCTGATGCCTGATGATCGAACAGAATTTGAAAAGATGTTGAAGGATATCTGATCCAGGGAATTGAACCAACAGATCAGACCATACTTTTTATGAACCTGATCTCTTCCTTTTTGATACCCCCTATCAAGAACATGATGGAGAAGTAAACGATGATCCCGGATATTATCAGAAAGAAAAGATTTCTCCATACCTGTTCCCTTATCAGATAGATGAACAGCCCCATCAGGATCGAAGAGATGATTATCTTCGAATAAGAACTGAGGTCGAAATTAAGGCTGATATCCTCCTCGGTAATCAGAGAGAAATAGATAGTAACGACTGTAGCTATGGAGTAAGCTGCTATAGTGGTGATGGCCGCCCCTATTATACCTAGGATCGGGATGAGTATGATATTGGCGCCTATATTTACCACAGCTGCGATGGTCCATTTCAGGCCGATGATCTTTGTTTTCTTCTTTAAAACGAGTATCTGGCTCAGCAGCATCCCCACCCCGTATATCAGGCCTGTGAAGGCGGTATATACAGCTATTATACCCCCCTCCGATGCGATCTGAGCGTCCCCGGTCAAAAACAGCAAGATCGGTTCGTTCAAAAGTAATATGCCGAAGGAAAATGGGATGGATATTATGAAGAAATATTTCAGGGATAAGGACAAAACCTGCTCTAGATCTGAGATCTCCCCCTGCTCATAGTACTCGGATAACGTCGGTGGAAGAACAAGACCAAACACTCCAACTATCAGGAAAGGTACCAGGTGACCTATAGAATAACCAGGGTTATAATAACCCACATATGTAGCACTCAAGAATATCCCTATCAGAAACCTATCACTTGATGAAACGATCCAGTGAGATAGGTTGGATGGGATGGTCGGTACTCCAAAGCTTAGGTACTCTTTTGTTCTGGATATATCGGGTAGGGAAAAAGTGAACTTTCTCAACATTAGTGAGATCAGGACCAAGAAGAGTATCGACCTTACTATCAGGAGGCCCAATAAGGCACCTATCAGTCCGTATCCTAAGACTACTAGTAAAGCTGCGAGGGCTATCTCCCCGAGTTTCCAACTGACATTCAACACTGAAAATTTTTTCATCTCCCGGAATGCCCTAAAAACGTTTATCATCAGATTACTCGTGCTGTACACGAAGAGTGTCACCGCAACGATCCTGACTATCAGTGTTTTACCTTCGAATATCGCATCAGCTAGGAACTGTGGGAATAACAATAATACTCCCGAGACTATCAATGATGTGAGAAAAACGATGAAAGAGATGGAAAAAAAATCTTTGCTGATCTCCTCGATATTCTCCCTTGATGCGAATATCCTTGTCATAGAATACGGAAGACCCATCACCATCAGGGGAAGTACGACGCTGAATGTAGCCATGGCCTGTACCCACAGCCCATAGCCTTCAGCCCCTAGATATCGCGTAAGAATTGGTAATAAAATGATCCCTCTAGAACTGATGATGATCTCAGATATCCCGATAACACCCATGTCCCCAATCACTTTCTTAAGATTCACGAATTATCCCGAAAAACTATATGTTTATATTAATTAAATTTTTACCTTGATGAATATGTTTATGATGGATTATGATAGATGGAGAAAATAAGATGAATGAAGAAGCATCGAAATTAAAAGGAAAGGTATTGATACTGGGCACTTCCGCTCCACAGTCAGATGGAATAAGATACTGCCAGGAGAAGGGCTTAGAGGTCCATGCATGCGGTCACAAAAGGATCGGTATCGGGGTCGATATCGCCGATAAATTCCAGTTGATCGATATCAAAGATAAAGAAGAAGTGTTGCATTACTGTAAGGAGAACGACATCGACTATGTTTACTCTGTTGGTTCAGAGATAGCTATACCAACGGCGAATCATGTTTCTAAAAGATTGGGGCTTCCATACTTTATAGAACCAGAGATGACAGATCTTGCCAATGATAAAACGATATGGCGCGATAGATTAGGAGACGATTTTTTCGGTAACATAGAATACTTTGGACTCAGTGAAAAAGAGGAACTTTCAGAATGGGAAAGATTTCCAGCGATCATGAAACCTGCTGACGGCCAAGGACAAAGGGGAGTCAGAATGGTAAACGACCAAGAGGAAGCTAGATCATATTTCGACGAGGTCAAAGATCACTCAGGTACCGGTAAGATCATCATGGAAGAGTATATCACCGGACCTGAATTGTCTATCAATGGTTTCGTGATAGATGGCGAAGTAATTTTCCTTCAGGATACCGATAGGATCTCATTCGACGAATACCCTGGAGGCATAATCAAAGAACATTATATACCTTCCATGTACTCGTCTAAAGACGAGGGTTTGAAAGAGGATATCCATGAGATGGCTAGGGGTGCCATAGAGAAATTATCCATCGATGATGGGCCGGTCTATATTCAACTGAAGTTGAAGGACGAACTAGACCCGAAGATAATAGAGATCGCTCCTCGACTAGATGGCTGTCATCTTTGGAGATTGATAAAACATCACAAAGGATCAGATATCTTGGATGCTACGTTCAGATTATTGTTCGGGCAGAAGGAAAAGGCAAAGGAAGCCCTGAGAGCGAAAGATGATGGCAGGAAGTACAAACTGAAATTCTTGATGGAGAAAACAGAGGGAACTGTAGATAAGAAAAAATACGATATCGATGAGGCTTCTTTCGTAGAGTGGTACTATGACCAGGGAGACAAAGTCCGTGAAGTGAATGGATTCATAGAGAAAGTGGGGTACATGATATCTCCATTAAAGGATGAGGGGTGAGATATGATGACCGATGAAGGACGTTCGATGGAAAAAGTTGGGATCATAGTCCAGGCAAGGATGGGATCGACGAGGCTTCCAAGAAAAGTGGATATGTCTCTCGTAGGTAAACCGATGTTGGCTCATGTGATCGAACGGCTCAAAGAGTCAAGAGAAGCAGATCAGGTAATAGTGGCTACAAGTGAAGATAAAGGCGATGATAGGGTTATAGAGATAGCGGAGAAAGAAGAGGTTGATACTTATCGTGGTTCTGAGATGGATGTATTGAGTAGGTATATCGAAGCGTCAGAAAGATATCGATTGGACATAGTCGTAAGGGTGACGGGAGATTGCCCTCTGATCGATCCAGTCACTATAGATGAACTTATAAGAGAGTTCAGGAAATCTCCTGATTTGGATTATATGAGACTCAAGGGGTACCCTCGAGGTCTTGACACCGGTGTGTGCACTCTTAGGACCCTGAGGAAAGTCGAAAATCATGTGAAAGATGATCCGGATGAAGACAAATTCAGGGAACATGTAACTCTTTACATATACAGGCATCCAGAACACTTCAATATCGGATTCAAAGAAGCACCTGAAGAACTCAAGAGAGACTATCGTTTATGTGTAGACGAGATAGAAGACCTTGATTTGATGAGAGAGATATATCGAAGATTATATGAAAAAGGCGATATAATCGATATAAAAGATGTCGTAGATCTGTTGGATAATGATCCAAAGCTAGCTGGCATGAATGTCCATGTGGAGCAGAAAAATGTTAAATGACTTTCGTGTAGATTGCTGTAGACTGTATGTTCCGTGGTGAGGAACAAGTTTGTATTGGGAAAAATATTATAATCGATAAAGTATTGTGTTTAAAAAGGTGAATTTATGGAGGGGAATCGATGGGAGGTATAGCTATCAGGGTAGACGGTGGTCCTGATATAGGTATGGGTCATCTGATGAGATGTCTCGCTCTAGCAGATGCATTCCCTGGAGAACATGATATAATCTTTATCTCGAAACCAGATGTATCCGTTAAACGGGAGATAGTGGATACGAGATATGATCTAGTTTCTATCGATGAGAACATAAGCCATGAGGATGAGATCAGAGTGGTAAAGGATATATTGAAGGAACATCGCATCGAGACATTTATCGCTGACACTTTTCATATCGATTCATCAAATGATATCGATGAGGTTTATCTATCAGAGATCGAAAAGGTGGTGGATAGAACGGTATTTATATCCCCCAAAGTTTCTAATGAACTTCATCCAGATATAGTGATAAATGGAAATGTTTTCGCAGAGGAACTTGGGTATGAGGATGATGAAGATACTGTATTTTTATTGGGCCCTAGGTATGTATTACTAAGAGATGAATTTCAAGACCTGCCAAATAGAGGTACCGATGAAAAAGTCCAGAACATATTAGTTACTATGGGCGGAGCGGATCCATCGGATCTGTTCCCCAAGGTGTTGAAAGCCATAGGTATGATAGATGAAGATGTACACGTTGATTTGATGATCGGCCCAGCGGTAAAAGAACGAGATAAGCTTATCGGGTCGATAGAAGAAGTTGAATTTGATGCGTCCCCTGTGTTCGACCCGGAGGATGTAAGTGGACTTATGATGAAAGCCGACATGGCAGTTTCTGCAGGCGGAGGGACGTTGTACGAGTTGGCCGCTACAGGGACACCAGCCATCGTTTTACTGCAGGCGGAAAATCAGGTACCCGTGGCATCGGCTATGGAAAAGGAAGGTACCATAATGAATCTGGGGTTTGGAGATAAAGTTAACGTGGAAAAATTGGCTGATGCAATGATGGATCTGATGAACGATCCACGAAGAAGAGAGGAGATGAGTATGAAAGGTAGAAAACTTATTGACGGTCTAGGTGCTAAAAGATGCATGAACGTAATTATGGAAAATTGAGAGGTGTTTTAAGATATGAATATACCTGCTTTTGAAAACGGAAGCCCGGTAAGAAAAAAGAAATTATTGTCCTTTGACCCTTTGATAGAGGAGGAGGAGATCGAGGGAGTTTCTGATTCTCTTCGGTCTGGTTGGTTAACCACCGGTCCTAAGGTGAAGGAATTTGAAGAGGAATTCAGTGAATACTTAGGATGTAAAGAAGCTATAGCTGTAAACTCCTGTACTTCAGGACTTCATCTGTCACTGGCTGTGAATGATATAGGTAAGGGAGACGAGGTGATAACTACACCGTTCACCTTTGTTTCAACTGTAAACGTTATCGAACATCAGAGAGCCAAACCTGTATTGGTTGATATAGATGAAAGGACATATAATATAGACCCAGCGAAAATAGAAGATAAGATCAGTGATAAAACCGAAGCTATATTACCGGTTCATTACGCTGGTCATCCATGTGAGATGGACGAGATCAATGATCTTGCTGAAGATTACGATTTGAAGGTTATAGAAGACGCTGCACATGGGGTTGGAGCAAAATACAAGGGCAAAAAGATCGGAACACTAAACGACCTCACATGTTTCAGCTTTTATGCCACTAAGAATCTTACCACTGCAGAAGGTGGTATGATAACCTTAGATGATCCTGACTTATCTGAAAAGTTAAAGGTACTGAGTTTACACGGTATGGATCGGGATGCATGGAAACGGTACACAGAAGCTGGTTCTTGGTATTACGACGTGAAATCTCTCGGTTACAAATATAATATGACAGATATACAGGCTGCCATAGGGAAGCACCAACTGGCTAAATTCGAGGACATGCAGTCAAGAAGGCGTGAGATAGCTGAAAGATATGATAGGGCCTTCAAGGATATGGATGAGATAATTACACCACATGTTAAAAAATATGTGGAACATGCGTGGCATCTGTATCCCATCCAGATCAGAGATGACCTTTTGAGTATAGGAAGGAACAAATTCATAGAAGCTTTGAACGCAGAGAATATCGGATGTAGTGTGCATTTCATCCCAGTTCATATGCTCAGTTATTATAAGAATAAATACGGGTATGAATCCAGAGATTACCCCGTATCGAAGAGTGTCTATGAAAGAGAGATATCTATCCCGTTATATCCAAAGATGACAGATGGAGATGTAGATGACGTGATAGAGGGTGTAAATAAAATAGTAGAATATTACAGGCGGTGAAGAAAGATGGAAAAACTTCAGATAGATGAATTCGAGATAGGAGAAGGAGATCCCACATTTATAATAGCGGAGATCGGATTGAATCACAACGGAGAGGTCGATTTGGCCAAGAGGATGATCGAAGAGGCAAAAAGATGTGGTGCAGATGCCGCCAAATTCCAGATGTTCGATACAGGCGAACTGTACTCAAGCGATCATAAATATTTTGAGACTTTCGAATCATTACAGTTCTCGAAAGACGAGTGGTACGAGATAGAAAAGCATGCCCAAAATGAAGACATCCTTTTCACTGCGAGTGTTTTCGATGAAAACAGCGTCGATCTGCTTCATGAACTAGGTTCGCCGATGTTCAAGACCGCTTCTGGAGACCTGACCCATATACCGCTATTAGATCATATAAGCAGGAAGGGGAAACCGACCATCATATCTACTGGTCTGTCAGATATATCAGAGGTCCATGAAGCAGTGAAAACATTTCATTCAAACGGTAATCAAAAGATCGCTTTATTACATTGTGTTTCTAATTATCCTTCTTCGTTAGAAGAACTGAATCTGAAGGTCATAGAAACGATGAAGAGGACTTTCAACGTACCCGTTGGTTTTTCTGATCACACACTGGATATACTCGCCCCGGTGACGGCTGTTGCCATGGGTGCTGACGTGATAGAGAAACATTTTACACTAGACAGGGATATGGAAGGACTCGATCAGGAATTATCACTTCCTCCGGATATGTTCGATGAGATGGTCGAAAAGATAAGAGAGATAGAGAAAGGGATAGGAGACGGGCTGAAAAAACCGGTGGAGGGTAAAGAGATGATGAAAAATGCCAGGCGCAGTATCTCTGCCAGAAGGACCATCGAAGAGGGTGAAGAGATAAAAAGAGAACACCTAAAGATAACCAGACCTGTGGATGGTATCGAACCGAAGTTTTATGATATGGTTCTAGGTAGAAAAACCAAAAAGAAGATAGAAAAAGACGAGCCGCTGAGATGGGAACACATCTGAGATGGTCTCGGGTCTAAAAAAGTTAAAAAGGAGGGGATGCCAATCAACAGATGTAAGATCGTGATGTACCATTTTGTAAGAGAACTGGATCATACAAGATATCCCTGCATCAAGGCTAGAAAGTTGAGCGAATTCAGGTCTCAACTGAAGTATTTAGATAAAAATTTTGAATTTGTAACGGTAGAAGATTGTATCGAATCGATATATGAAGACACCGTTCTTCCAGACAACGCTGCTTTACTCACATTCGACGATGGCTATATAGATCATTACGAGAACGTCTTCCCGATACTGGAGAAAAACGATATCCAAGGATGTTTTTTCCCACCGGCTAAAGCTGTTATGGAAGATGTAGTACTGGATGTTAACAAGATACATTTTATTCTTGCTGCTGTAGAAGATGAGTACGAAGTTGATGGACTGGTTGAAGATGTCTTCGATCTTTTAGATAGATTTAGAAACGGATACGATTTGAAGAGTAACGAGAGATACTATTCTGAACTGGCAGTCGAGGGACGCTATGACCCAGAGGAGATCATCTTTATAAAAAGACTCTTGCAGAGAGAATTACCTGAAAAGGTGAGGGAAAAGATAGTGGACGAGTTATTCAAACGGTACGTAGGGGTCGAAGAAAAGGTGTTTTCCAATGAACTGTACATGAACATGGAACAACTTCGATGTATGCAGAGGAATGGTATGCATATAGGGAGTCATGGTTACAACCATCTATGGTTGAACAGCATCTCCCAAGAGAGATTGAACGAGGAGATCCATCGATCTGTTGAGTTCTTGAAAGAAGTCAGCACTCCGAAGGATAACTGGACGTTTTGTTATCCTTATGGCGCACACGATGCTGAGGTACGTGAATTGTTGGTAAATAAAGGTTTCAGAATGGGATTCATCACAGATCAAAAAATTGCTGAACTCGATAGGTCATCGGCGATGGAACTTCCACGGGTGGATACTAACGAGATCGATATCCTGTGATCTTATGATATCCGTTTGATAAGATAGAAAAGATGGAATCGAGGGAGTGAATAAGATGAAGATGAAAGAGATCATAGAGAAACTCTATAAGACTAACAGGGCGTTCATAACGGACGATTATGATAGATGTCTTGAGTATATAGATGAAAATATACTGCCTCTAGAATATCATAGTTATCCGAGTGAAAAAGAGATATGGGGTTCATGGGAGATCCCTAAGAAATGGACAGTGAACAGCGCCTATCTTGAATATGATGGCGAGGTGATAATAGATTTCGACGATAATCCCTTACACCTCATAAGCTACAGTGCTCCATTCGAGGGATACGTAGATCTAGAAACATTGAGAGAACACCTCTATTTTCACCCTGACATACCTCCTGCGATCCCGTTCCATTTTAGATTGAACTACAGACCCTGGGATTCTGACTGGGGGTTCTGTGTCTCAAAAAACTTCTACGATTCACTGGAAGAAGGGGAATATCATGTAAACATAGATACTGAGTTCGAAGATGGCCAGTTGAAGGTCGTCGAACATCACCTCGAAGGCCAAGAAGAGGATACCATATTGTTGATAGCTCATCTAGACCATACAGGTATGGCTAATGACGATCTTTCTGGTGTGGTGGTAGGGTTAGAAGTGATGAAAAGACTAAGTCGAAGAGAAGATCGTAAGTATTCATATAAACTGCTCATCGTGCCTGAAATGATCGGTTCAGCAGCCTACTTGGAAGAGCATGAATCTTTACCCGAAAAAGCAAGATATGGGATATTTCTTGAGATGTTGGGTAACAAAAACCGCCTGGCTCTTCAAAGATCATTCGAAGAAGAAACCAAGCTGGACAGGATAGCGAAATACGTTTTAAAAAGAGATAAAAATATCTTCAAGATAGACGGATTTAGGAAGATCATATGCAACGATGAGATCATATTCGAAAGTCCCGGTTATGAGATCCCTACTATCTCCGTAAGTAGATACCCTTATCCAGAGTATCATACACATCTAGACGATCCCTCCATAATCTCGGAGGATAAGCTTCAAGAATCCGTCGAGTATATTTTAGAAGTGATAGATATCTTGGAAAAGGATTTCATCCCATTGAGGGAATTCAAAGGACTTCCTAGTCTTGCAAATCCTAAGTACGACCTATATATCGATCCGGGACAACCTGCTTTAGAGGGCGCTAAAAGTATATCAGAGAATTTGAAAGTGTTCAGGGACGCAGTTTTCAGGTATCTTGAAGGAGAATATTCAGTGTTCGAGATCGCTGAGAAGTTTGAACTTCCTTTTGAGTTCGTACATGTATATCTTACGAAGTTCAAAGAAAAAGGTCTGATCAAAGAGATATAGAGAGGGATACAAAAATATTTTATTAGTCTATTTAAATATGCTATGAGGAAAAGGTGATGATATGGAAGGTAACGTAATATCTATAATACCTGCAAGAGGTGGGTCTAAGGGGATACCTAGGAAGAACATTAAAGAACTGAAGGGTAGGCCTTTGATCGAACATTCGATCGAACATTCTCTTGCGGTGGATCTGATTGACAGGACCATCGTTTCGACTGAGGATGAGGAGATAAGTGAAGTATCGAAAGAGGCGGGTGCTGAGGTGATAGACAGACCGGAAGAACTCGCAGGTGACGATTCAGTTGTGATAAATGCGATCCGATATACCGTGGAAGTGCTGGAAGATGACAGTTATGATGTCGATATCATAGTCGTACTCGAGCCCACTTCACCCATACGAGATATCGGAGTGACCGAAAAGTGTATAGAAGTACTGAGAGAAGCCAGGGCTGACAGCGCGGCGACGTTCTCAGAAACCGAATTGTCACCACACAGGATGTGGCGTATAAAAGATGAAAAGGTAGAGCCGTTCTTTGAAAACGCTAATCCATGGCTTCCAAGACAATCGCAGCCTAAAGCCTATAAACTGAACGGCCAGGTTTATACTTTGACTAGGGATATTTTGTTTGAAGAAGTTGGATCAATCTCTCTGATGCGAGGAAGGAGTTATCCTGTTATAACTCCAAAGGAGACAGCGATCGATATCGATACGGAAAGAGATTTCAAGATGATCGAGTACTTGATGGAAGATGAAGATGGAGATGAATGAGATGAAAAATATACTGATCACAGGCTGCAGCAGTGGTGTAGGGCACATGTTGGCTGAGAACCTATCTGACGATTATCATGTTATCGCGGTAGCAAGAAGGCTAGAGAAGATGAGAAAAGAATTCGGTGATGTGGACAACATATCCGTTTACAAGATCGATCTTGATGATATAGCTCTAACCAAAGAGGTGATAGAAGAGATCATACTAGAACATGGAAATATACCTTATCTGATAAATAATGCCGGTGTGAACATCAATGAAAACATCGAGGACATTTCAGTGGACGATCTTCGACGTTCGTTCAACGTTAACGTGATCTCACCTTTGATCATGATGAAATCACTCCTGCCAAAGATGAAGAAAGAAGATTTTGGTAGGATCATAAACATAACCTCTGGAGCACCTCTTAACAATATGGAGGGTTATGGGGCCTACAGTTCCTCTAAAGCAGCATTGAACTCAATCACGATAACGGCTTCTAGAGAGTATAAAGAACATAACATAAAGATAAATCTGATGAGTCCCGGTCCTGTAAAAACGGAGATGGCTCCCCAATCAGATAAAGATCCATCTGTATGCCTTCCTACAGTTAGATATCTGCTAGAGTTGGATGAGGATGGTCCTACGGGTAGATTCTTTTGGCTCGGATACGAAGTACCTCTGTTCCCCGATCTAGAGGGTGTTGATTGGCTGAAGGGAGAACCCAGCGAGAATATGAGGAAGGTATTATGAAAAAAATAGAACTGGGGATGGTAGGATTCAGCGAGGGTAACGGACATCCTTATTCCTTCTCTTCGATCATCAACGGTTACGATGACGAGGGATTCAAAAAGACCGATTGGAAGGTTATCCACGACTATCTGAAGAAAAAGGACCCGTCGGAATTTGGCTTTGATGGGGTAGAGGTGACCCACGTCTGGTCTCAAAATAGTGAGGAGTCAAAACGGTTAGCTAGATCTGCCTACATCTCGAATGTAGTCGATGAAAAAGAAAAGATGATAGGAGAAGTCGATGGGGTCATCATAGCAAGAGATGATCATGAAAATCATATGGAGCTATCACGTGAGTTTTTAGAGAACGATATGTTCGTATTCATCGACAAACCTCTCTGCTTGGACCAGGAAGAGTTGAGGTACTTCAAAAGATATATGGAAAAAGGTAAGTTGATGTCGAGATCTGGGATGAGATATGCCACGGAATTGGATGAAATGAGAGGGGACATCGGTAACTTCGGTGAGATGAAGTCCGTGAAGGGTACTGTAATAAACAACCTTGATAAGTACGGCATACATATCTTGGATGGAATATTTGGCGTGAAGGATTTTGAAGTCAAATCTGTCATGTACAGAAAGGGTAAAACTGAGAATTTGATCATGAAGACACCTAAGGAGAGTTTTATACATGTAGAAGCACTAGGGCCATCACCTATCACGTTCCAATTCGATTTTTGGAGTGAAAGGAACAGGTATCATGCAGAGGTAAGAGACAATTTTACGATGTTCAGGAGGATGCTGTATAGGTTCATAAACATGATCAGGGAAGGAGATAACGATCCGTCGTTGACCATCAAACTGATCAGGATATTACTGGCTAGTGAGTTATCGAAGGAGAGAGGAGAAGAGGTTGAATTAGATGAGATCAAGATATGATATAGAGGTGATATGATGTCTAGGATCTGGCCAGATAAATTCATGCTCGAAGGTAAGACAGCCGTTGTTACGGGAGGAGCAGGGCTGATCGGAAAAGAGGTGGTCAGGGCACTAGCTGAAGCGAAAGCAAGTGTTCTGATAGCTGATATCGATGAAGAACTTGGTAGTGAGATAGAGGAAAAGCTATCTGAAGAAGATCTTGACGTTTCCTTTACCAGATTGGATATCACAGACGAAGGTTCGATACAGAGTGTTATCGATTCAGCAGATAAGATGTATGGGGGGTTGGATATATGGGTGAACTGTGCATATCCACGGACGGATGATTGGGGGAATGAATTTGAGGACATCAGTTATGGATCTCTCAAAGAGAACGTCGATATGCATCTGAACGGATATATCCTGTGCTGTCAAAAGGCAGCTGAATACATGAAAGATAAAGACGGGGGAGTGATAATAAACTTCGGTTCCATATACGGGGTCGTAGGGCCGAGATTCGATATCTACAAAGGGACCGATATGACCATGCCGGCACCTTATTCGGCGATAAAAGGAGGTATCATCAACTTCACAAGATATCTAGCCACATATTATGCTCCTCATGATATAAGGGTCAATGCGGTATGTCCAGGAGGAGTCTATGACGGTCAAGATGAAGATTTTGTGAAGAATTATAGTGAGAATACGCCCATGGCAAGGATGGCAGAACCGGAGGAGATAGCAGGACCCGTCCTGTTCCTATGCTCGGATGCGGCTTCATATGTGACTGGTGAGGTCTTGATGATCGACGGTGGGTGGACAGCATGGTAGATGAAATCAAAATAGACAGTATCAAGATCGGTGAAGACCACCCTGCCTTTTTGATCGCCGAGGCTGGAGTGAATCATAACGGTGAGATGGACCTTGCAAAACGGTTGGTGGATGAAGCAAAGGAAGCTGGGGCTGATGCAGTCAAATTTCAAACATTCAAGGCAGAGGATCTCGTAACCAAAGAAGGTGAGATGGCCGATTACCAGAAGAAGAACATTGGAGAAGAGAAAAGTCAGTATGAGATGATCAAAGAAAGGGAATTGAGTTATGAGGATTTTAAAGGATTGAAGAGGTACTGTGATGAGAAAGGCATCCTGTTCCTATCTACACCTCACACAATGGAAGCTGTAGAGTTCTTAGAACCTTTAGTGCCTTTATATAAGATCGGGTCTGGAGACTTGACAAATCTACCGTTCTTGAAAAGGATAGCTGAAAAAGGGAAACCGATCATCCTTTCCACCGGTATGTCTGTATTGGGGGAGGTGGAAGAAGCTGTGAATGAGATAAGAAAGGCGGGGGATGTTGACCTGATATTACTTCACTGTGTCACCGATTATCCCGCTCCATTTGAGAACATAAATCTGAAGGCCATGTTGACTCTAAGGGATGCGTTCAAGACCATGGTCGGTTACTCTGATCATACACTAGGGTACACCGCTCCGACAGCAGCGGTCACTCTTGGGGCCGTAGTGATAGAGAAACACTTCACGTTGGATAAAGATATGAAGGGACCCGATCATAAGGCCTCTCTCGAGCCTGATGAATTTAAAGAGATGGTATGTGAGATCAGGAGTTTAGAAGAAGGTCTAGGGGATGGTATAAAAAGACCGACTGAACAGGAAGAGAAGATAAAAAGAGTTGCAAGAAAAAGTATCGTAGCGAAAGAAGATATTAGAAAGGGTACAGTATTGGAAGAAGATATGCTGGATATCAAGAGACCTGGACATGGCATCAAACCGAAACATCTAGAGAAGTTGGTTGGAAAAGAAGTTAGATCTGACATAGAAAAGGATCAACTGATCACGTGGGATATGATAGAGTGACCAGAAAGATAATTTACATAACCGGGACTAGAGCAGATTACGGGTTGATGAGATCCGTTCTGAAGAAGATAGACGATCACCCAAACTTGGAACTCGAAGTGGTGGTGACAGGGATGCATCTACTCGAGGAGTTCGGAAGGACCATAGACGAGATCGAACAGGATGATTTTAAGGTACATGTGATCTCTTCAACCTTCGAGCATGACGATAAAAAGTCCATGGCTGTGTTCGTTGGTGATTTCATCAAAAAGTTATCGGTGAAGATCGAAAAGATCGATCCTGACTTTATTTTACTGTTGGGAGATCGAGGTGAGATGCTCGGTGGTGCGGTGGTCGGTTGTTACATGTCGATACCTAACGTCCACCTTCATGGTGGTGAGGTGACCTCGACGGTCGATGAGATGACGAGACACGCTATAACGAAACTTTCTAACATCCATCTACCCGCAACTGAAAAAAGTGCAGAGAGGATCAGAAGGATGGGTGAGGACCCGGAACATATACATATTGTGGGTGCACCAGGTCTAGACTCCGTGTTGAATGAAGACCTGATCTCTGAAGATGAATTAGAAAAAAAGTATGAAATTGATCTTTCTGAGCCACTGCTCATGGTAGTACAGCATCCGGTAACTATGGAGGTTGAAGAAGCTGGAGAGCAGATCAAGAAAACGTTAGAGGTTATCAAAGGATTGAAACAACAGACCATCCTGGTCTATCCTAATGCCGATGCAGGCGGCAGAAAGATGATCGATGAGATCAAGAAGTTTGAAGATTTGAGTTTCATTTCTACATACAAAAGTATACCGAGGAAAGATTACCTGAGTTTACTGAGAAACAGCGATGTCTTGGTCGGAAATTCAAGCAGCGGTATCATAGAAGCTCCATCTTTTAGTTTACCCGTTGTCAATATAGGTACTAGACAGAGGGGTAGAGAAAGAGCAACTAATGTGATCGATGTTGGTTATGATAAAAAGGAGATCCGAAAAGCCATCGAAAGATGCTTAAACGATGAAAACTTTAAAAAGGAAATAAAAGATATAAATAATCCCTACGGAGATGGTGAAACCGCCGAAAGGGTAACAGATATATTGTCAGTCGTTGAGATCGATGATAAACTCTTACAGAAAGAGTTGACGTTCAGTTGACGTTCAAATAAGACATTAAGACTGAGGTGAAGATATGAATATAGCATATGCTGGAGATAGGGAAACAGCCGTTGATATATTGAGATTCATCATGAATGAAGGAGTCGAGCCGAAAGCTCTACTTGTTCCTTCAGAGAAAAGAGCTTCACATGATCAAGAACTGATAGATCTCTGCGGCCATCTAGAAGTATCACGGATATTAAGGGGTGATGATTTCAGAAGGGATGAAGGGATCAAAAAGCTCGAAACCTTAGATCTAGATTATATCATATCAGTCCATTTCCCTTATATCTATCCAAAATCCGTGTTGGATATACCTGAACACGGGGTCATCAACCTACATCCAGCCTATCTTCCGTTCAACAGGGGTTGGCATACTCCGACTTGGGCTATTTATGATGATACACCTTACGGAGCGACTCTACATTTCATGAATGAAGATGTAGATGAGGGAGATATCATAGATAGAGTCGAAGTCGTAAAAAGACCAGACGATACTGCCAATGATTTGTATCAGAAAGCTTTAAAGGTTGAGAAAGAGTTATTTAAAAAGTGCTGGACCGATCTGGTCAGTTTCGATTATACGAGGATGCCACAAGATCCCGAGGAAGGGACAAAACATAGCAAGGATGATATAAAGGACATCCAGAAGATCGACCTAGCTGAAACAGTCGTGGCCGAAGAGTTCATCAAAAAACTTAGAGCTCTTACGACTGATAGGATATCTGAGGCCGCCTATTTCAAAAAGGATGAGAAGAATTATCACGTGCAGATAAATGTTAAAGAAGGGAATTGATTATGTATATACCGCTATTTGAGATATATTGGGATGAAGAAGATATCAAGGCAGTTGAAGAAGTAATCCGTTCTGGTATGAGTTGGGCCTGCGGTTATCAAGTAGAAGAACTAGAAGAAAGGATCGCAGAGTTTCTTGGTGTAAAATACTGTTT
>JBNJDY010000018.1:0-30160 GCA_051745305.1 Thermoplasmatota archaeon | reverse complement strand
TTCTTCTGTTTCCTCAGCCATGTATAGCCCTCCGGTTATCAACCAGATTCAAATATGAATTTATAACAGTTAAGCATTATTTAAAATTAGTGGTTTAAGAATATATTTAGTTCTTTAAGATCTCTGTATTGACCTCTCCAGACGGGATAATGCATAGAAATTCAGCATCCTCATCTCCAATATTTTCATAGGAGTGTGGAACATTTTCGGGTATGAATACTGCATCTCCTTTACTAACTGTATATTTCACACCATCCATCATTAACTGAATACTACCCTTTAAAACATACTGCACATGTTCTGTTGTATCATGTTTATGGTATCCCATACTACCTCCGGGTTTGATAGTAAACTTTCTCATGTGAATATTATCAGAGCCCTCTTTTTCAGATATCAACCATTGTATATCTATATCTGTTGCTCTTTCAACTTCATTTTTTTCCACTTCTTGAGAATCTATGACTGCTCCCCTTTTTTCTTTTGGCGATGCCATATTATCAAAGAGGGATAAAGACTCTTCATATATAAAAATGGAGGCGAACCTATTGTATAAAATTGATTAATATATGGAAAAAATATAGAAAGTAAGGGGTTTCGTTAATTATTTGTACCATGATGCAATTGACATAAAACATGTCCGCATATGAAGATTTATTAGATATTTCTAAAGAGATTAATAACGTGCAAAATGCAGTATACTTATTAGCCTGGGACGAAAGGACATACATGCCAAGAGGAGCGGTCGAAGGGAGATCCGAAACAAAATCCGATCTATACCGTATTTATCATAGATTACTTACTTCAGATCGCTTAAAGAATACTCTAGATGAGCTAAATAAAAAATCTGTACAGGCCGAACTTGACGATACTCAAAAAGCCGCAGTTCGTGAGATGACTAGAGATTTTGAAAGAAGATACAAAATCCCTGATGAACTTGTCAAGGAGATGGCAAAAGTGTCGTCAAAAGCTCAAGCCGCATGGGAAAAAGCAAGAGCGAAATCCGATTTTGATCATTTCTTACCTTATCTAGAAAAACAGGTTGAACTTAAAAAAGAAGCTGCTGAATACATAGGTTATGAGAATGAGCCCTATGACGCACTTGTAGATGCCTATGAACCCGGTTTTACTGCAAAAAAGATAAAGAAGATATTTGACCCGATGAAAAAGAAACTCGCATCTATAGTCGAAAGCATTCAGGAAAAGGATTTAGTGCCTGGCCAAGGAGTTTTCAAAGGTAAAAAGTTTGATATCGATAAACAGAAAGAATTGTGTAGAGACCTTGCTGAAACCATCGGTTATGATTTTGAACACGGAAGACTAGATGACGCTGTACATCCTTTTACGATCGGTATGGATGACGACGTGAGGATCACTAATAGATACACTGATGAGAACATATCATCTTTATTCAGCTTATTACATGAATCCGGTCACGGAATATACGAACAAGGGATACCTGAAGAACTTTATGGCCATCCTCTTGGTCAGAGAATTTCCATGGGGTATCACGAATCACAATCTAGGATGTGGGAAAATTTTGTAGGAAGAAGTAGAGAATTCATGTCCTTTTTGTATCCTAAATTGAAAAACAATTTTCCCGTTTTAGGTCAAAAAACTGAGGAAGATATATACCAAGCTATAAACAGGGTTGAATCCACATTCATAAGGGTCGAAGCAGATGAAGTAACTTATAATTTACATATAGCACTTAGATTCGATATCGAATTGGCGATATTTAGAGGAGAATTGGAAGCGGAAGAAACAAAAGAAGTTTGGAAAGAAAAAATGGATAACTATTTAGGAATCATACCAGATGATCCATCTAAAGGTGTTCTACAGGATGTCCATTGGTCATCCGGTGACTTCGGATATTTCCCAAGTTATGCATTGGGTAATTTATATGCAGCTCAGATTTACAAAAAAGCTGTTGAGGATATCGACAATCTACAGGAGAAGATTTCTAAAGGTAAATTTGGAGACCTGAAGAGTTGGTTAAACGAGAACATTCATAGACACGGTAGAAAATACCGAGCTGCTGAGATGACAAAGAGATTGACTGGAGAAAGTTTGAGTGAAGATTTCTACATCGATTATCTAAGAGGGAAATACGAACCCATATATGGAATCTGATTTATAGAATTGTATCCCGTTATCAATCCATATTCGCAATTGAACTAGCTTTTCTAAGGTGAGGAGTCAGTTTGATGTAACTAGGGCATACGTATGAGCATAGTCCACAATCTATACAATCTTCAGCGTGGTATTTCTTGATCATTTTGCTGTCATCCTTTTTTGCAGCTTCCATTATAAGAACTGGATAGATGTCAACAGGACACACTGTGTTGCAGTATCCACATCTGATACACGGTTTTTGTTTTTCATAGGGACTGGGCTCAGAATGGGTAAATGCAGTGATACCAGATGTAGCTTTCATAACGGGGTATGATGCATTGGGTATAGTAGGCCCCATCATAATTGATCCAATAGCGATTCTATCAAATTTCTCAGGAGTCGTTTCGCAGTGCTTTAGAACATGTTCAACCGGGGTTCCCATCCTAACCCAGAGATTTTCACCACCAGTTTCTTTTGAATAAAGTGTTAGTCCCCTTGAGACTAATGATTCCCCATACAAAACAGCTTTAGCTACTGCATATGCAGTGGCTACATTGTGAACAACTGCACCTACTGATGGAGGAAAATCTTTTGATGGAACTTCTCTATCTAAGACCTCTTTCACTAAGAGTCTTTCACTACCTACCGAATAATTGGGCCGTATCCTTGCGATTTCGATGCCATTCTTTTTTAACAGCTTTTCAAAACCTAGAACCTCTCCTTCTTTAGTCCTTGTAGCAAATATTATATTATTGGCCTTGAGTATCTTTCCCATCAATTTGATACCATCTATCATATCTTCGCCCTTCTCCATCATCAACCTGACATCGCATGCTAAATTTGGGTCACTTTCTTTTGCATTGATTATGAGGTGAGATATCTTTTTATCTTCTGAAAGTTTTAGATGTGAGGGAAAAGAAGCTCCACCTAAGCCCACTATGCCTGCCTCCCTAACCCTATTTAAAAGTTTTTCTTTTGGGGTGCCTTTATAGCACATAGGTTCGTAAAACGGGTCTTTTTCTTCATTTTCAGTATTAATTATAACTGCATTTTCTAGTTTCTGTGAAATCGGATGTTTTAATTTTCTTATATCTTTGACAGTTCCATTAACAGGACTGTGGACTGGAACCACCATAGGTCCTCCGCTTTCAAGATCTCCAATTTTTTGCCCGTACTTTACTGAATCTCCAACTTTAACTAGAGGTTCAGTTTCCTTACCTATATGCTGCCTTAAGAAAACTATCATACGCTCTGCAGGAGGAACTTCCGTAAAGGGATCATCGATGGATTCTTTCTTCATACTGATGTCAATCTCGAATCCACCCTCTTCTTTGAAATGATGGATGTGCCCCTCATTTGTAGTTATGATCATCACCTCCCTTAGATCCTTTATGTCCATATGGTGTTTTTATACCGATCTTATCAAGGTATGGTGTAGCCATATTTAGGATTACAAGAGCTATTATCGAAGCTCCGAGTACGTTTAACAGTTGTAGAGGAAAGGTTAGAACTGCTAAAGATATACCAAATACATACTGGGAATTTTCAGTTAAGGGTGTAGATTGTGGTTCCGTCGCCATGAAAAATGCTAAGAATATAACACTCCCTGTGAAAACATGGAATGCGATACGTAGTATAGGATCCCCATCCAGGTAGAAACCTGTTGCAGCAGCAAGGATGGTCATAGTGCCTAAAGTAGAGACAATAATACGCCATTTGTACCTGAGCCAATAAGCAGCTATCGTCCCAACAATCAATACTACCAGACTAGAGGCTCCTCCTATCCAACCATGAGTCTGCCATAAAAAAAGACTCTGAGCTGCAGAAAGTTCAGTTCCGATTATAGGTAAAGTTTCATTACTAAATATCCACATAGAACTTTGTAAACCTTCCGTCGTTATCAGATTGAGATCTAGGTGATGAGTATGAAAAAGTAACCCCTCGTCTAAAGACTTTAAAGACAAAAATAAAAGGAGTATCACTTTTGAAACAGCCGCAGGATTAAGATATTTCCTATCAAAAAACCTAGCTTGCCCATATTTGAAAACTGATATCATCAACAAGGCAACAAGAGCTGTGACGAAAAATGGACCTGCAATGGGCATAGCTAGACCTACAATCATACCGGCTACGAGTGGGGATAGATGTGATTTATAGGTGGGTTCTATCCCTTTCCATATCTGATATGAATATATTGTACCATGAACTATCAAAACGACTCCCAATGCTATTATGATATGTAAAAATGCATCCATACCCATTATTATCACCGAAGCAAGTGCGATGATACACAACAATAAAAATGTCCTCAGCATCAACTCTTTTTTGTCAAAGCCTATATGTAGATGCGGTGGATCTTCCATGTTGAATACTTGATCTTCATCTCCCATTAAATTCATCTCTAAGTAATATTTTACATATATATCACTTTTTAATATATGTATATTATGTTTGATAAACGTAAAAACAATTTGAGAGGATCTGAGAGCCACTGGCGGGAGTCGAACCCGCGACCTATTCCTTACCAAGGAATCGCTATGCCTCTAAGCCACAGTGGCATTTAGATCAGTGTAAAAAGCTTATCATGAAACACTATTAATTATTTTCGTCTTGATTCTTTAAACCATCCAATAATCTATCATAATCCCAACGTTTTTTGATCTCCTGTATCTTTTTATCGTAAATTTTTTCAGCGATCTCACCTTCAACCAGTTTGATATCGAACTGTTCTATTTCCTTCTCAGCCCTGTTGATCATAGAACGTCTATACTTATCACCGATTCTATCTAGAACTTTGATCAACTGTTTACACTCTCTTGTCAGTTCATACATTATTTTAGGTCTACCGTCAGGTGGAAAAACAGCATTTCTTTCTACAAGACCCCAGTCGTGGAGTTCTAAAAGGTGTTTATCAACGGCTTGTCTGGTCATATCCAAATCATCAGCAATATCTTCAGGGTGGTCATAACCACTTTTGAGCATATCGATGATTTTACACCTTGTCTTTGAGGAAAACAATCTAAGTAGTTGTTCAGTAAACTCCTTCATCATACCTTTATTATATTTCACCTATTTAGATTTTTCAACTCTCAACTTTTTCAACTTAGAAGTTGATGTTGTCTAAACAGGATTTGAAGATAACCAATATTATTTTCAAAATAATTATAAATATATCAGAGTATATCTAACTATCAAAAAGTGATAAAAATGGATGAAGAAATCTTAAGAAAACTCGACAAAAGGTTAGCGGATGGAGAAATATCCGAAGAAACTTACAAAAAGATCAAAGCTCGTTATGAAAACCAAGAAACAATAGACCAAGAGGAATTCGATGATGACGAGGAAATCGAAACTGATGAAGAGGCTGTAGATACTGAAGGAAAAAATAAAAAGGTATCGCTAAGCGGGGCCTCTAAAGCCACTGATGTGAATTGTGAATCTTTTAGTTCCTCAGGGGCTTCAAAGATAGAGGGGTATCTAAAAGCTGACACAGCTAAGGTCTCAGGAGCAACAAAAGTTGAAGGTGATGCCTTTTTGGGCGAATTAGTTTCTAGTGGTAGTTTCAAAGTTGAAGGCAAAACCAAAGCTGATCAGATGGAACTCTCTGGAGCAAGTAAGTTTGAAGGACACGTAAAGGCTAAGAAGATAAAATCGAACGGCTCGTCGAAATTTGAAGCTGATGTGGATGTAGACGAATTTTCATCCTCCGGAGCATTAAAGATGGAGATGAACATAACCGCTAAAACATTTACAGCAAGTGGTGCGTTCAAGATACTAGATACATTAAAAGCTCAGGAGATCATGCTAAAACCCGGTGGTGATTGTTTTATAAAACATGTAAAGGGTGGCGATGTTCTCGTTGAACGAGGAGGGAGTGGATTTTTCTCGATGTTAAAGAAGGGAACACTAAAATGTGAAAGTATAACCGGTGATAAGATTTATCTCGAAAACACTAGGGCTGAAAATGTTGAAGGCGACGAGGTCAGGATAGGTCCTGGATGTAAAATAGATACGGTAAAAGCAAAGAACTTAAAAGTTCACGAATCTTCAACAGTAGGCTCAAAGACAAAGTTGTAATCAGATACCTCTAGTCCTCTCATACCATTTCTGAATCTCGTAGTCTGAAACTCTTTTCTTTTTCTCTTTTCTTTTGATACCCATATTATTTTCGAATGCCCACTTTTTAATTATCCGTTTGTATTTATCGGGACCTTCAAATTCCTTGATATTTAGCATTCCATCTTTTATAGAGGCATTGAAAGCGGCAGCGATTTCAGTACCATCAAAAACAACAAAACAAGTTCCTAGATTAAATCTATCTTTGATCCAATCTCTAAAGTAAAGATTTAACCTATCTTTTTGGGTAATAACGACCTTTTTATTGAATTTGATCTCATCTATTTTATCTTGGCCTTCAGTCAACATCCAATGAACTTTATCACTCTTCTCTCTTAAAAACCCTTTAACAAGATAACCCTCTTCAACAAGTTCTGAAAGTATATCCCTCAAATCCGCCATCTTGAAGGAAGAACCGAGGTAACTAGACAATGTTTCTGCAGTGAAAACTCCAAAATTATCGAAGGTCCATTTTACCACTTCTTTCTTAGCTTCCTTCTCACCTATAGAATTATTAACGGTAAGAACATATCGGTTATTATAATCCTTGCAAATATAAAGTCCACTGTAAAGTTTCTTGATGGACTCTTTGGTCTTACTTTTATTGTACGGTGATCTGTGATAGATGGTCCGGGAAGGGATTGGAGATTTGTTCGAAACGATCTCTAAAACAGCTCTATCTACTGCGTTCAACTCGATAGATTTTGCAGCCTTATATACCGATATGTCCTTGGGGTATGCGTACATATGGTAAGGTGGTACCATCTGTCCTGAATATATTTCTCCTCTCTTATGTAGCCACTCTAGTGAGTAAAACCCATTTGTTCTAGCCCTTATCTCGTAATCTGAACGAGCACCTTTCATGGATTTTATTGCCTCTTTGATATCCGGGTATTTATCACCATCTAATCTCTGTCTGTGAAAAATATATGAGATAAGCTTTTCAGAAGAGTAAACATCGTTTGAAAGGTTGCCCTTCACCAACATTCCCTGGATAAGTTCATAGCCCTTTCTTTCAAAGATGTTCAAAGTATCCTCATCTAATTCATCAGGGGATGTATTTTGATAATTTCGAATCCTGACTATATCATATCCTTCTAATTTATGATAATCCATCAAATCTTCGATCGCATCCAAGGTCTCTTCCAAGTCCTCTTCGTTATCAAGATCGATATGCCTTATCTCGATACACCCGCTCATGTTCCATTTCTCTATAGCGCCAGCCATCTTCCCCCTTTTAATCAATGGGAATACCCAATCATCGCCATATCTTGCATAGATATCGGTCCAAATAGAACGGCTTACGGGGTCTTTTTTAGACACTATCTTTAATTTATCGTACTCTTCAATATTAGATGTCTTAAGGTCATCTAATTCATCAGATAATATGTACAATTCTCTCTGCGAAGCTCCAACTCGGATTTTCTTTACTTCATCGTTTCTAACCATCTCTGAGACTACAGTTTCAACTTCTCTACCATGGAAACGTGTTTGATATCGCAGATCGGAAATAGCGATAGGACCATTACCTTTGAGGAACCTTCTTATCACCCTTTTTACAGCTTCATCTCTGGGAGGGGGTTCAACTTCGATGGGTTTGTATCTATTCCTAGAAGACCATGAGTCATCCCCGGTATATTCTCTTTTGAGGTATAGGTTCCTATCTAGTTCTTTTACGATCTCCTTGATTTGAGCATTATTTAAATCAACATTCTTCTTGATTTCACGTAGTGTGTTTGCATCACCATTCTTTATGACGTCGAATACCTTTTGTTCATTCTCACTTAATTTATAGTTCCTATAGGCACCGACATACATAGGGATATCTTCTTTCAAAACATATCGGACACGGCCTCTAACGAATCTCCCCTCAACGATTTTACCTTTTTCTCTCATCTCATTCCATTTTTCTAAAGAAAAATTCTCGACCCTTTTATACACATCATAGGAAAGGCCTGCCTCGCCAAATAGTTCAAAGAAACTCCTTATACTGTCTAATTTTGCAAATTTCTTTTCTGCAAGATATTGGTCAACTTTTTTCTCGCTTACCTGCTCTTTTCCAGGGAACCTAAGAGAGTGGTAGTCTTCCTTCAGCATATACTGTTTTTCCTCTCCAACGACCAATTTCCCAGATATGACTTTACCTCTATCAACCAAATTATTCAATGCCAATAAAGCTCTATCTTCAGGGATCGATAATGCATAAGCGATCTCTTCTAAACCTTGTGGAACTTGGTATTCAAGATAATCCATTATGAATTCTTCTACCTTTTCGACCTCCACATCTTTCTTATCCAGTAAACCATAGATGTAATCGCCTTCATCGGTAATACCCCTCCTGTTCACCAACCTTTTTCTTTCCAAATCTCTGATTATATTTTTAACATCTCTCAACCGTAGATCAGTGATATCGAATATTTCACGGATAGTTCTTGGTTTTGTTTTGAGGGAACCTAAAACGGGACCGGCACCATGAGGCTGTTCACCCTGGTCAAGAGAATACAGGATAGTATCGATATAATCTGATGAAATGTATTTGACTTCACCTACCCATATAGATTGTATCTTACCTTCGTTCAAAAGCTCTTTTGACCAGTTTCTCACATCTTCAAAAGACTTATCAGTTCTCTGGTAAATGTTGTCCCCTTTCTCTTTAAAAACATGTACAGGCTGAAGTTCCTTGATAACGTCGTATAGTTCGTCTTTTGTATTAAACTCAGGTTTTTTATCGAAATAATGTTCTTCAACATTTTCAGCCTCGAACTTGAACTTTTCTATCTCCTCCTCGGGTATTACCTGTTCCAATACTTTCTGATGGAATTGTCTCAGAAGTGCACTTTTATCATCCATCATTATTACGTCTGAAATCCCTGCCATAATGATGTTATGTGCAAATGGGGAAGGTGTATCATTATAATCGATCGTTTTTACATCCATCTTCCCTTTTTCGATCCAGTTCAGAACCTCTCTTGCATTACCCATATCTAATACTTCATAAAGTATTTCGTTATAGGTTTCCTTTATTATCGGAAAATCGTCTTGTCTATGAAGAACATTTAGTATCTTTTTCGATCTGAACTTCTGTTTAGAAACCGATATATCCCGGCCTTTGTAATTTCTAAGTATCATCATAGCTCTGCTTGCACAGTGCCTAAACCTCTGCTTGAACATCTCAGTGTTTCTAACAGCCCTTTTCAATATCTGTTCTATATTATTAGATGTGATCAGATTAGAAACCTCGTTCATAGGTATCTTCTTTTTAACAGATATCATGAAATTATCGTCTGAAACTGAAACGTTGGTAGTGCAGTTGAACCGTTTAGATATTTTATAAGCATAAGCCCGAGATAAAGCATCATTAACCCTTCTGCCAAAACAAGCATGGAATATTATATTGTAATGACCCTTCTGGTCCTCAAATCCTTCAAGTACCAATCGTTGGTCTGATGGTAGTTCTTCCATAAATCCTAATTGTTCTTTAAAGTAACTAACGATAGTTTGAGCAGAACCTTTATCGATACTGTAATCTTCCATCAGCCAATTTAAAACGTCGTTGTTGTCAACACGTTCAGCGAGGTTTCTTCTAAATTCACCTATAGCGACAGAGAGATCAAAACTTCTAGGTAGCATCTCTCCCGTCCAACTTGGGACCGTTGGTTTCTTGCCCGAAGCGTCTTTTACGAACAATCTAGTCCCTTTTGTATTTAAAAACTCGTATGAATGCCCGCCAAGTACGAATACATCTCCATGGGATAATCTCTCCACAAACTTTTCAGATAATTTACCAAGAGGTACGCCCTTATCAGAGTAAACTCGGTAATTGGAATCAGATGGTATAGTACCTATATTTAGGTAATAGATCATCTGGACTCCGCCTTTCTTACCAAAAACACCTTCCTCGGAGTTGTACCATATCTTTGGATAAACGTTTTCGAATCGATTCCCACTTAAGAAATCTAAGACGCTTAAGTAATCCTCCTTTGATAGATTTTTGTAACAATAGGACTTCCCTATTACTTCATAAGCTTCATCTACTCCCCACCTCTTTTCCAAACTCATACCTATAACAGCTTGAGCAAGAACATCTAGGTTGTTAGTGGGTATGTGGACTCTATCGATTTCATGTTCGTAAGCCTGTTTAGTGAGTACGGAGCATTCAACAAGGTCATCCTTTTCAAATACGATCATCCTTCCTTTGGATGTCTTTCCAACTGCATGACCTGCTCTACCAACCCTCTGAAGTCCTTTGGCTACGGATTTTGGTGACCCAACCTGTACAACCAGGTCGATATAACCTACATCGATCCCCAATTCCAGTGAAGTGGAAGAAACTGCGGATGTGAGTTCTCCATTTTTAAGGTTATCTTCTACATCTAATCTAGTTTCTTTACTAAGACTGCCATGATGAGCCGCTATATCTGTAATACCTCTTTCTTGTAACTTATATGAAACATTCTCGGCACCACTTCTAGTATTGGTGAATATAAGAGTGGTTCTATGATCCTCTACCATCTCAGTTAACGTATCGTACATACGGGAGTTTACCACTTCATAAGGAAGTAAGGTCATGTCATCCACCGGGGATATTACAGATAGATCCAGCCTCTTTTTTTCTCCCGTAACTTCGATTATGTTTACTTCCCGGGGATTTCCATCATTAAAACCTCCTAAAAATTTAGCTATCTCTTCAATAGGTGCTTGAGTTGCGGACAAACCGATCCTGGTCATATTACCTTTTACATGTTCCTCAAGCCTCTCCGTATTTAGCGATAGGAAAACCCCTCTTTTCGAAGAGCAGATATCATGGATCTCATCCATAATAAAATATTTCACATCATCAAATTTTTCTCTGAACTTAGGGGACGAAAGCACTAAACCAAGACTTTCAGGTGTAGTGATAAAGATATGAGGGGGATCTGTCACCATCTTTCTTCTTTCCTTCTGAGAAGTATCTCCGGACCTTATGGCAGTCTTTATGTTGGGTACTTTGACATCCTTTTCCTCCGCCAATTTTTTAATCTCCTGCAGAGGATTCTCTAAATTTTTATGGATATCATTAGCTAACGCCTTTAATGGAGAAACATAAACGCAGTATATTTTGTCCTCTAATTCATTTTGTTTATCCAATTTGAAAAGTTCATTTATTATGGATAGAAACGCGGTCAAGGTTTTGCCTGAACCGGTAGGTGACGAAACCAGTACATTCTTCATCTCATGGATTAATGGAATTGCATAACCCTGGGGTTCTGTCAATGAATCAAATTTATCGTCAAACCACTCTGCTATAAGGGGCTCCATCAGGTCTAAAACTTCTTTTTTATCTTTGCTTTCGCTCACTCTTTTTATCATCCTTTCTTATCCTGTGCATCTGCTTCGAATTCAAGTTTACGTTAAGGGTCATTTAATAAACTTTCGCTTCTATACAAAGGTTTGAAATTATAACCTAAAAAAATAAAAAAAAGTGCCATTAAGAAGTCATTTTGAAAGTTTTTCCCTTATCGTATCAAAGTACCAGTCAGATATAGATTCAAGAATAATCTCTCCAGCCTCCTCGCTAGCTAAACTTGGATCACCGAGAACACCATTTTCAGTGAAATATTTCAGTCCTTTTGCAAAAAGATTTCCAATCTTTATATCTTCCGTATATCCTTTTTCGAATTTGTTTTTTCGTACTAATCTTTCATCTATAGCTAACATGATAGATGTTTCAGAAGCACCGGAGTGGATGATCTGTTCTTCGAAATCTATTCCAGCATCTTTCATTCCTTCATTCATAAGTTCCATGCTTTTCTCTATATCCGCAATGACCACCAATTTAGAATCTTTCAATTTATATCTGATTTCAGATTCGAATTCTTTAATAGGGTCATAATTCCCACCGTGATAAGGTATCAAGATTATATTCTTAAAACCATGTTTCTCGTAGGCTAAACAATGATCCTCTACTAAATTTTTCAGTGTGTTATAAGATATGGAAACTGTACCGGAGAACTCCATATGGTGTTTAGAACAGCCCGGTCTTATTACCGGTGCGACTAACGCATTACCAAATTTTTCAGCAGTCCTAACCCCCAGTTCTTCAGAGATCAATTCATCTGTATTTATCGGTAGATGTGGTCCATGCTGTTCTATAGAACCCAATAATATCAAAACAGTATCATATCCCTGTTCAATGGCTTCCTGGATTTCTACCCAACTCATATCTTCCAATTTTAACTTCATAGAATCATAAAAACTAGTAGAACAAAGTTATAAAATACTTTTCGGATTTAATCTATAACTTGTAAACCATTTAAAAAAATAAAAGAAGGGTTTTTGTCAATCTATATCAAGTCCATCTCTTTACCCAATTTTTCGTAGGCGTCCAATATGTAATCTAGATCGTCGTAGTCCATACCTGCATTTATTTGGTTCCTGATCCTAGCCTGTCCTTTAGCTACCATAGGATAAACGATGGCTAGTGCAAATATTCCTTCATCATACAATCTGTCTGCAAGTTTCTGGGCTTTCCTGCTGTCTCCGATCATGGCAGGTATTATTGGAGTTTCACTCATACCTGTATCATATCCTAAACTTTCTATCTCTTTTTTGAAGTACTCTGTAAGATCCCATAACTTTTTGACTCTTTCTTTTTCCTCCATGACTAAATCAAGGGCCTTGATATTCACCGCGGCCACATGTGGTGGAAAGGCCGCACTCAAAAGCCAGGTTCTAGATGTGTTGTATGCATAATTGATTAATCCCTCATCACCAGCAAGCATACCACCGAAACCACCGAGTGCTTTCGAGAAAGTTCCCATCTCGACATCGATCCTATCTTCCAAGTTGAATTCTCTTGCTATGCCTCTTCCATCACCCAATATACCCTCACCGTGTGCGTCATCTACATAGGTCATAGCTCCATATTCATCAGCTAGATCCTGTATCTCATCCATCTTCGCTATATCGCCGTCCATACTGAAAACACCATCGGTGATTACGAACATCCTTTCGTATCCTTCTTCTTGGGCCTGTTTCAAACAATCCTCTAATTCACCCATATCAGAATGGCCGTAGATCATCTTGTCGGCACGGGATAGTCTTACACCATCTATGATACTTCCGTGGTTGAGTTCGTCGGAGATCAAAAGATCGCCTTTTTCAACGAGTTGGGGTATCAACCCGGCGTTGACTGCAAAACCGGTTTGGTAGGTCATACCTGCTTCAGTTTCTTTAAACTCTGCTATCTTATCCCAAAGTTCCTCATGGATATCCATAGTTCCGGCGATTGACCAATCAGACCCTGCTCCTGCACCATACTTGTCAACAGCTTCTTTTGCGGCCTTTCTCAACTCTGGATGATTCGCTAAATCTAAGTAATTATTTGATGCCAACATGATACATTCTTTTCCGTCGACTGTGACGTGTGCTGTTGACGGGCCTTCAAGATCTCTGATCTTCCATGTAAGTCCTTCCTCTTTCATCTCTTCATATTTTTTTTGTAAATATTCAGTTTTTTTTGTCATATTATCAAACTCCATATATTTGAGTTTCCCTCTTGGGGATAAATCAAATCTTCTTCGTTATTTGGAATAATTAATGTCACTTAAATCTTTCTAATCGAATCAGTCCTTATCTCCCCATCCACCTCCACCGGGTGTTTCGACTCGTATTCTATCCCCCTTAGTTAAAGACAAACTTACTTTACCCCCGAGTTTCTCTTTTTCATCACCCTTTATCAACAGATTTCTACCAGTTGAACCATCCTCTCCCCCTCTGATCCCTTTGGGGGGATATATCCTCCTTTCAGACTGGATGGATAGATGAGAATCCTCAAGAACTTCGATGTCCCTGATCAAACCATCACCACCTCTGTGTTCACCTGAACCCCCTGATCCTTTTCGCAGTTTATATGCATGTATAAGCAGTGGATATTCTTTTTCCAAAGCTTCGATGGGAGTATTTTTAGTGTTTGTCATATGAACGTGAACTCCACTTTCTCCTGACCCACATGGACACGCACCTGCACCTCCGCCGATGGTTTCATAATATGTGAAATTATCATTTCCAATGATCAAGTTGTTCATAGTTCCTTGACTTTCGGCACATATCTTATCTGGGAAAATGTTTTCTAGAGCTCTAAAAATAAGTTCTACAACCCTTTGAGATGTTTCAACGTTCCCTGATGAGACCGCTGCTGGAGATCTAGGATTTAAAACTGAAGCTTCAGGTATCGATATATTTAGAGGTCTATAACACCCCTGGTTTACCGGGACATCATCGGGTAACAAACATCTTAATACATAATATATGGCTGAATGAGTCACTGACCTAGGAGCGTTTATATTACCTTCAACCTGTTTACTAGTTCCGGTAAAATCAAAATCCAAGGAATCTTCACGGATACTGATTTGAACATTAAGTCTCACTTTTGATTCCCATTCCATATGATCTGAGAAAGATAGTTGACATTTTGGTAATTCACTGATAATTTTCCTCGTTCTAGCCTCTGAATAATCGGTTATCTGTTTCGTAAATTTGTTGTATTTTTCTAACCCGAACCGCCTTACATTTTTTACCAGTTCTTCAGTGCCTCTTTCATTGGCTCCAATCTGAGCTTTTATGTCGCCTATCCTTTCATTTGGTGTTCTTGTTTTATTGAAAACTTCTAAAACATCCTGGCATACCTCGCCTTCCTTAACTATGTGGGTTGGTGAAAAAACTATACCCTCCTCGTCTAAAGTTTTACTCATTCCGGGCATAGAACCCGGGAAACTACCACCAACATCTGCGTGATGTGCCCTGTTGACTACGTAACCAACTAAATCCTTATCGAAAACTGGTTTTATGATAGTTATATCGGGGAGGTGAGTGCCGCCCATATAGGGATCATTCAAGATTATCTGATCACCCATATTCATCTCACAGTTTTCCAAAGCCGCATCTAAAGAATTAGGCATGGCACCAAGGTGAACTGGTATATGTTCAGCCTGAGCGATCATCTCTCCATCCTTTGAAAATACCGCGCAGGATTCGTCTTTACGCTCCTTGATATTCGGGGAATATGCACTGCGTTGAAGAGATGCTCCCATAAGTTCAGCTATAGATATGAAGGCGTGTTTCATAACCTCAAGGTCTGTCGGAGTCAAATCGGTCATCTTATCCCTCCCATATGAATTATACCGTGCTCATCAATCCAAAATTTCCAGTCAGGAGGGATCAATATCGTCGAATTCTTGTCCTCGATGATAACCGGCCCTTCCTTCTTTGTACCTGGATTGATGGAATCTCTAAACAATACCTCTGTTTCGAACATACCTTCCGGCAATAAACAATCTCTACTTTTAGATGACCTTTTCCCACTTGATTTGGTTGATATCGCGTCTATTTCTCTTGAGCATCTAACTTCTACATGTATCCTAACTACTTCTATTTCAGCATCTCGAATTGAATATCCGAACCGTTCATAGTGCTTTTTATGGAACCTCTCGATTAGATTACCACGATACTCTATATTGATATGGTATCCTTGACCTTTGTACCTTAAACCAAGGAATACTTTTACTTCGCCTTGAGGTAGGTCCTTCTTCATCTCCATTATCTCTTCTTTAATCTTCTCCCGTTGAGAAAGAGGACAGAACATAGTTTTATGATAATCCTGTACTATATCACCTGTAGCGATACCTAAAGCTGAAAATACGCCTGGTAAAGGTGGTATCATGACATGGGATATATCTAATTCCAAGCCCAAATAAGCTGCATGTAGGGGACCTGCACCACCGAATGCTAAAATGGAGAAATCGGTAGGATCTAGTCCCCTTTCTACTGTTATTGTTTTCATGGTTCTTGCCATCTTAGAGTTCGCAACCTTAAAGATACCCAGAAGTGTTTCCTCCAAACCCATACCCAATTGATCAGCTAATCTTTCTAATGAAGCGATTGAACTTTTTTTATCTAATTCCATCTCCCCGCCTAAGAAAAAATTTGGATCGATATATCCCATAGCTAGGAGTGCATCTGTGATAGTCGGTTTATCTCCACCCTTCCCATAGCATACTGGTCCTGGGTCTGCACCAGCGCTTTGTGGCCCAACTCTTAAAACTCCTCCTTCATCACATCTAGCTATACTCCCTCCACCAGCCCCTACTGTCACTATATCAGCCATCCTTGACTGGACAGGAAAATTTTCGATCTCTCCAGAATCTTTCCAATCCATTTCTCCATCTATGATAGTTGCCATGTCCGCACTGGTTCCACCCATGTCAAAAGTGACCAAGTTTTCCTTCTCAGTGATTTTAGAAATATGAAGACCACCAGCTACTCCTCCAGCAGGACCTGAATAAAATGTATCGATTGGATTGACAGATAAAGCCTTTTCAAGTCCACCACTAGATTTCATAATATAAGGTTCTTGACGCAATAATTCTGTTATCGATGAAAAATATTCTTTGACTATAGGAGATAAATATGCATCTAGAAGTGTAGTCATACCTCTTTCGTACTCCCTAAATTCTCTAGTAATTTTGTGAGACAATGTATAAGGGATTCCAAGCTTTTCAAAGACCTTACCAACTTCTTTTTCATGGGATGGGTTCCGATATGAGTGAAGTAAACAAACAGCTGCACAGAGATCATTCTTTGAAAGCTTTTTTGCGATAGATTCTACCTCTTCAATATCTATAGGCTCTATTTCATCTCCTTTATAATCGATCCTTCCATGGATACCGAAAAAATCATCTTTTCCAATTGGTGGTTTTGGTTTAGAGACATGTAGATTGTAAAGTTTTGGCCTATCTTGTCGACCTATAAAAAGTACGTCTTCAAATCCCTTATTTGTGATAAAAGCAGTCCTGACACCCTTTCCTTCAAGTATCGCATTAGTTGCCACGGTAGTTCCATGAAACACATCATCAGATCCATAATCGATCTGTTGTATGCCTTCAGCAAAGGCTTTTTCAGGTTTGAATGGGGTGGATCTGACTTTAAAATGTTTAATACCTTCATCTATAAAAACAAAGTCTGTAAATGTTCCGCCTATGTCCACAGAGAGGGTCATGAGATGGAAGTTTAAAGAGTGTTTAAAAGTATTTTCGATAAATTCTAGTATATCTAGGAAATAGATGAGTAAAATCCATAAAATAAAGAAAAGGTATAAATAATCGAATTTTTCTATATGCATATGAACTTGACTAAAACACTTAGCTTCTATTTTTCTAAGGATGGATGGGAAATGTTTAAATAGGTGTCTGTATATATGTATGTAAGTACACAACCGGACTAGGATATGACGATAATCACCCTCCCTCCCTTTTTTTCTAAAAAGGGAATGGGTATCACAAACTCATTATAACCTCCCCCCTTCCCTTACTTATTTTTCTATTTTTCTTTAATAGATAATGTTTTTTTTCCGGATGTAAAGGGTAAGGTTTATAACTACAGTATTTCTTATACCGGTCGGTGAAAGAGAAATGCAGCCAGGACAGATGGGTTATGATCGAGGAATAACCGTCTTCTCACCCGATGGAAGATTGTTCCAAGTCGAGTACGCAAGAGAAGCAGTTAGAAGAGGTACTACGACAGTGGGCATCCAAGTAGAAGATGGTGTAGCCTTAGTTGTTGATAAAAGAATTTCAAATGATTTAGTCATATCTAGCTCAATAGAGAAGATATTTCAAGTGGATAAAAAAACTGCTGTAGCGACTTCCGGTCTATTTGCAGATGCAAGAGTATTGGTTGACCATGCTAGAGTGGTCGCTCAGATCAATCGAGTTTCTTATAATGAACGAATAAATATCGAGACTCTTGTTAAAAAGATCTGTGATTACAAACAGACTTACACTCAATACGGTGGGGTTAGACCGTTCGGAACTGCTTTACTAATAGCCGGCGTCGATGAAGATGGTGCACATCTTTACGAAACCGATCCGAGTGGAGCTTTCCAGGCGTTAAAAGCCCAGAGCATAGGTATGGATAGAGATGAAGTCCAGGACGTTTTTGATCAGAGTTACGAAGAGGATATGTCCTTGGATGAAGGTATCGAATTATCTATAAAGGGACTTAACAGGGCCGCAGAAGGAGAACTAGACCCTAGATCTTTAGAGATCGCTGTGATAACGAAGGACGAAGACTTTAATAAGTTATCCAAGGATCATATTGCAGAATTTTTAGATAAAATAGAGTAAGCAGAATAGGGAGGCTTGAAATTGGGTAAAAAGGATTTTCAAAAGGAACACACTGAAACACTTCTTGACGAATATGTTATCGCTAGATACAAGTCTCACGGTGAAAATTTTGAGATACTTTTAGACCCTGATGCAGTTGAGAAATACAGAGGCGGTAAAGAAATCGATTTAGTCGAGAATATGCCCGCCGAAAAAGTTTTCTCTGATGCAAAGAAAGGTGAAGAGGCCTCCCATAGTTTACTAGAAATGGTATTCGATACCACAGATATAAAAAAACTCGCAGAGAAAATCCTTGAGAAAGGAGAAGTCCAGTTGACCACAGAACAGAGAAAAAAGAGGCAAGAACAAAAGGAGAGAGAGATAATAGATAGAATAGTTAGAGATTCAATGAACCCTCAGAATAATGCTCCACATCCCCCTCAGAGAATAGAAAACGCAATAAAAGAAGCTAACATACATATCGATCCCTTTAAACCAGTAAGCAAACAAGTAGAAGAAATCGTTGATGAAATCAAAGTCCTATTACCTCTAAGCTTTGAGAAACTTACTTTTTCAGTAAAGGTTAGAGGGGATATGTATGGAAAAATATATGGCGTTCTAAAAAATATAGGACGAATTAACGAAGAAAAATGGTTAAATGATGGTAGTTGGATGTGTAAGATAAGCCTCCCAGCTGGAGCAAAAGATGAGTTCTTCGAGAAAATTAATGAAAAAACTAAAGGCAACGTAGAAATAGAAAGAATAGATTGATAGAAATAATTGATTTGATAAATGATTAGATAAGGTGTTTATATATGAGTGAGAATAAAAAGAAAACTAAAAGAGAACTTCTTTTACCTGGAGATGTTATTGAAGAAGGTGAAGATATTAAACCAGGTAGAGGTACTTTCAAACGCGATGGTAAGATATATGCAGCTAAATTAGGTGTTAAGACTTTCCGTTCAGGTTACGTCAATGTCGCTGCTCAAAGTGGAAGGTACGATCCCAAGAAAGGGGATAAAGTAATCGGTACTGTAATAGATTTAAATTCATCTATATGGATGGTCGATATAAACGCTCCTTTCATCTCGATTTTACACGTAAATGATGTACCATGGAGAGTAGAATACGGCGATACAGCTAGTTATATAGATGTTGGAGATGCAGTATTGATACGCATAACCGAAGTTGACGAACTTAAAAAGACTCAAGTCAGTATGGACGAAGAAGGTTTAAGGAAATTAAACAGTGGACAAATTATAGAAATCGCACCTTCACAGGTTCCACGTGTCATAGGAAGAAAAGGTTCAATGATTTCAATGCTCAAAAACTACACAGGTTGTAGGATATTTGTAGGGCAGAACGGTAGAATCTGGATCGATGGAGACCTAGAAGGACAATATATAGCGGTTAAAGCTATACAGATGATTGAAGAAAAAGCTCAGGTTGTAGGTTTAACCAATGCTGTTGAGAATTTTTTGAAAGAGAAAACAGGTAAAGACCTTGAAGATAGTGATAGGTAATTATTAAAGGAGGTATTTTATCATGAGTGGAAATAAAGATATGGAATTGATTGATGAGAATGGAAAAAGATTAGATGGTAGAGATGTTGACGAATTAAGAGATATCAAAATAGAAGCAGGTATTTTAAAAAGAGCCGATGGTTCAGCTTATATCGAATGGGGTAAAAACAAGATATTGGCTGCAGTCTATGGACCAAGGGAGATGCATCCTAGACATGCCCAGGAACCATCAAGGGCTGTTGTTAGAGCAAGATACAATATGGCTGCTTTTTCAGTACCTGATAGAAAAAGACCCGGACCAGATAGACGTTCGGTAGAGATAAGTAAGATCATCTCAGAAGCTTTAGAAGAAGTGGTATTTGTTGAGATGTTTCCAAGAGCGGTTATCGATATATTCATAGAAGTATTGGAAGCAAGTGCTGGAACAAGATGTGCAGGTTTAACCGTTGCATCGGTAGCACTTGCAGATGCAGGTATTCCTATGTCTAATATGATCTCTTCCTGTGCTGCAGGTAAAATCAACGGACATGTTGTTTTAGACTTGGGTAAAAATGAAGACAATTTTGGTGAAGCTGATGTACCCGTTGGAATGGTGCCTAATACAAATAAATTGACTCTATTACAGATGGATGGTAACTTAACACAGAATGAATACGAAGAGGGCATGGAGATGGCCATGGAAGCATGTAATGAGATCTATGAGATACAGAGAGAGGCTTTGAAAACTAGATACTCTACGACATTAGAAGATCAGGAAGAAATAGATGAAGATATTGCGGAATTACAGGAGGAGGATTAAAAATGAAAGAAATCATTTCAACGATTACCAAGGATTACTTGTACAGATTGATAAAAGATGGTAAAAGGATTGACGGTAGAGACTTACTCGAACATAGAGAATTAGACATCGAGGTCGGTTTGATAGGACCCGCTGAAGGTTCTGCCCGCGTAAAATTGGGAGATACTGAAGTAATTGTAGGTATCAAAATGGATGAAGGTGAACCATTTCCAGATACTCCAGACCAAGGCGTAGTTATCACAAATGCTGAACTTATACCTATGGCTTCACCACAATATGAATCTGGACCGCCTGGAGAGGACGCAACCGAAGTCGCTAGAGTTGTAGATAGGGGGATCAGAGAAGGCGGAGTCGTCGACACGTCCAAACTATGTATCGAAGAAGGAGAAAAAGTGTGGATGATATTTATCGACATACATGTACTAAACTTCGATGGAAATTTAATAGATGCAGGTGGGATAGGTGCAATGGCTGCCCTGATGAATACGGTTGTTCCTGCCTCTGATTTTGAGCACGGTGATGATTACGAATTACCTATAGAGCATATTGTTATTCCCACGACATTCTCTAAGATAAAGGATACAATAATGCTTGACTCTGGCCTCGAAGAGGAAAAAATTGCAGATGCTAGGCTTACAATATCCACCAATGAAGATGGAAATATAGTTGCTATGCAGAAAGGACTGAGTGGTACATTTGAATATGAAGACACTATAAGATGCATAGAGTTATCCCAAGAAATCGGCCGATCTCTTAGAGAGAAAGTGAAGGAGTTCGTCGAAAAGGGGAAAATATAAATATATTGAACATAACCATACAGAAAACGGGGCGTAATTATGGCTAAAAAGAAAAAGGTAGGAAGCACTGGACGATTTAGCTCTCGCTACGGTGTAAAAGTAAGACGATCGATTAAGGATATCGAAAAAGAACAGAAAAAATATTACGATTGTCCTAGGTGCCACCATAAAAAAGTAAAAAGAGAAAGCTCTGGTATTTGGAACTGTAAAAAATGTGACCTTACCTTTGCTGGCGGAGCTTACAAACCTCACCTCGGAAGAAGGATAAGAAGGATCGAAGAGGAAGAGTAATATGTTCAGATGTGCTCTATGTAAAGAAAGGATTAAGGACATCAGCACCGTGGGTATACAGTGCGAAAACTGCGGTGGTAGAGTTTTCTACAAAGAAAGACCGAACGTAAAAAAAGAATTGAAAGCACGATAACTATGAAAAGTGCTTATATAAAATTACCTAGAAGTGAGATGAATGAAGCGTCTATGGAGTCTTTAGTGCCTGAAGCTAATGAAGGAATGAGGAGAGTGAAAGTAGAACTCGACTTTGATTCTGAAGAAATCAAAATTGAAGCTGAAGACACAAGGGCTTTGAGAGCAGCAGTCAACTCATATCTAAGGTGGTTAGAAGTATCGAACGAAATATGGAATGATATTAATTAATGGAGGTATTAAAAATGGCTATAAATCAAGAAGAAATGCAGAACGAAATAATGAAGGTTCAACAGATCCAACAACAGCTTCAACAGATCATACAACAGAAGCAGCAGTTGGAAACACGTAAAAATGACCTAGAAAGGGCATTAGAAGAGATAAACAAGTTAGATGACGAATCAAGGGTTTACAAAAACATCGGTGAGGAGATCTTAGTACAAGTTGAGGATAGAAAAGACCTCACTGAAGAGATAGAAGACGACCTAGAATCTTCAGAAGTAAGAGTTAAATCGCTATCTAGACAGGAAGAAAAACTTCGCAAGAAATTCCAAGAACTACAGCAGAAATTAACATCTCAGATGGGTGGAATGCAGCAAGGGCCTGTAGATAGTGGAGAAAACTAAATGGAATTTGAAAAGGGTATACCAACCCTTTTTTTATCCCATCAAAATGCAGACCCAGATGCGATAGGCAGTTTAAATTTTTTAAAAAGTAGGATCGGTGGAGAAATAGCTCTACCAGATGCACCAGATAGTACTGGAAAAAGATTAGTTGATTATTTGGATATAAAATATACTTTAAATCCAGATTTTTCTGAGTATGAACAAGTTATAGTCATAGATACTCCCGATCCAGAACAGCTTAAACCCATAGAATTAGATGGTATTGAAAAATTAATAGTTATTGACCACCATCCTACGAATCACTGGAATGGAGAGATAATCTACGAGGAAAGAACATCCTGTGCTGAAATAGTTTTTGATTTGATAAAACCTGAAAAGCTCTCTAAAAAAGAAGCTATAGGTTTGATAGCGGGGATAATCACTGATACATCTCATTTTAAAAGAGCAGACCCGTTAACTTTCAGAACAGCTGCAGACATCTTGAGGAAAGGCGGAATCAGTCTTCAGCAAGTTTCTAAGATCATAAAAGGGGATAGAAGATATTCCGAGAAGATCAGTAGATTGAAGGGTGCTAAAAGGTCTAAGTACTTAGAGACCAATGGGTATCTAATTGCCTATACCATGGTAAGTAGTTTTGAATCATCCGTATCAAATCTTCTTCTTATAGCAGGCGCAGACATTAGCTTCACCGCATCCCAAAGGGACGGAAAATTCTTGATATCTGGAAGAGCTAAAGAAGAAGTAACAAAATCAGGTATTGATGTCGGTAAAATTTTAAAGACTATCGGTGACACAGTAGAAGGTGTATCAGGTGGGGGACATCTAGGAGCAGCTGTTTTAAAAGGAAATGGGGATGTTGATGAGTTTCTTGATGAGTGCGTAGATTGTGCAGTAAATGAGATACGAGAGCGAGGATTAAACAGACCTAAAGTTTGATCTTATTCCCCTTCTGGATACGCTCGTTTCAACAATTCTTGTTTATCCTCGAATCTTTTTCTGATCGGTTTTAATATAACTGTTAACTCTCGTGCAATAGCCATTTTTAGATCAAGTGGGTGTAGATCTCCGGATAAGAAATCTTTTTCAACATCTAGGTATGATTCGTAAATTAAGTTTCCACCCCACTTCTCAGGACGTTTAACAACGAAATCTTCTCCATTAGATCTTAGAACCGGGAATACTAAATATTTAAGATGTTCCAAGACTCCATTATTTTCCTTCTGTCCAGCTGGACAATAGGCATCTTTCATTTTTTCATTTATAGTTTCTTCATCATCTAACAGGTCGATCTTCGACCCTTTTTCCGAAGCGCTCATCTTACCCCCTGTTAATCCAGTTAAAAGAGGGGCAAAAACGCATATAGGCTTTTTATAGCCTAATGATGGAAGGATCTCTCTTGAGAGCATATATATCCCTCTTTGATCCACACCACCATAAGCGACATCCGCATCGAGAGCGGCCACATCCATAGTCTGAAGTAGGGGATAAATAAAACCACCCAATTTAGGATTCTCGCCTAATCTAACGACTTCCGCTGCAGCTCTTTGACATCTGTTTAAAGTAGTATCCGCTGCTAATTTTAGAACATCGAGTGTGTATTCTTCCTTCAATTCAAAACTGCTCCCCCTTATAAATTCTAAGTCTGACCAGTCTACTCCTGTAGCATCCATCATCCCCTTTATACATTCTTCATAATATTCGCTTCTAGCCTTTAATAACTCAAAGGGACTTTTTAAATCGTCTAAATGAGCGTGAATATCAGCTAATAAAACTTTGAAGATGAAACCGGCTCTAAGAAAATCGGATATCTTCCTATGTGTTATGAAATGACCCGTATGCATCCTACCTGTTGGAGCATCACCAATGTATGCCACAGGTTTCTCTTTCTGTTTTAACAATTGTTTCATCTCGTCCTCAGTGACGATCTCATCGATTTTTCTTTTGATTAAATCAAAGCGTTCTTCGAAATCCATATCTTCGGTAAATATCCTTCATAATATGTATATTTTGGTAGTTCTTTAGTGGTAAAACTTATATTCATATCGCATAATCATCCTACGGATACCATGGCATATGAAGAGGAAATCCTGACCCTCGATCATTTCGATCTAAAAGGCAAAACCGTTGGTCTTAGAGTAGACTTCAACTCTCCCCTAGACCCCGAAACTAAAAGGATACTCGATGACCATCGCATAAGAAGTCATATCCCTACGATTAATGAATTAATGAATTCTAAGCTTGTTATTCTCGCTCATCAGAGTAGACCAGGGAAAAAGGATTACATACCTCTTAAAGTCCATGCTCAAAGGTTGAACAAGTTGTTAAGAAGAAAAGTGGAATATATTGATGGTCTTTTCGATAGCCGGGTAAAAAGAAAGATTCAAGCTATGAATGAGGGCGACATATTATTCCTGGAGAATGCTAGATTCTACGCAGAAGAAACCTACTTGAAAGGGAATCCTGATATTTCGATCCATGAAAATTCTCACATAGTTAAAGAACTAGCACCTCTGTTCGATTATTTCGTACATGATGCCTTTGCAGCTGCCCATAGGGCCCAACCGACGTTGGTAGGGTTCGCTGGAAAGATACCAACTATAGCTGGCAGAGTCATGGAAAAAGAAATAGTGGATATGAGTAAAGCTTTCAATGAGGGTTTCGAAGATAAAATAATAATACTAGGTGGGATGAAGGTTGACGATTCTTTAGAGATCGCAGAAAGCATGCTCGATGACGGGAACATGGATAAAGTCCTGACTACAGGTGTTGTAGGAAATATTTTCTTGATGGCGGACGGACATGACCTTGGAGAGGGTAACCGTACCTTTTTGGAAAGGGAATTATCAAATTTCGAACTATTGGTAGAAAAAGCAAAAAATCTTTTAGAAGAATACAGAGATAAAATATACATCCCAAAAGATGTGGTTCTAAATATAAATGGAAAAAGGAAAGGAGCACCTTTAAATGAACTGCCTTCAGAGTATCCTATTTTCGACATCGGATTGGATACTATTGTCAAGTATAAAAGTATCATAGAAGATTCCGACCTTGTGATAGTAAACGGACCTGCTGGAGCATTCGAAATGGATGAATTTTCGATAGGGACAAGGGAATTGTTTAAATCCGTAGCTGAATCCAATACTTTCAGTATAATCGGCGGAGGGCACAGTACTGCTGTAGTCGAAAAATTAGACATTAGAGAAGACGTGGATCACGTTTCAACTGGAGGAGGGTCCTGTATCAGTTTCTTAGCGCAACGTGAAATGCCTGGAATCGAAGCGCTTAAACGTTCAAAAAATAAATTCCATTAAGTGTCTTGAAAGTATTTTGAATTTGTAAAACAAAATGCCAACGTACGAACCAAAAAGTTATGTTTTTGGTGAGTAAGTGGGATTTTAGTAGAAAATGCCACCGTATGAACCAAAAACGCTTTGTTTTTGGTGAGTAGATGGGATTTTGTAAAACAAAATGCCACCGTAGCTTAGCTGGCCAAAGCGATGGTTTCGTAAACCATAGAGCGCGGGTTCAAATCCCGTCGGTGGCTTACTCCATTTTATAAAATTTTTTACTAGTATCACCGGTGTTCCAGCATCGACTGAACCGCTAACCATACCTGCGACTACCTAAGATGTCTTCCATACATCGGAGTTTAGTACCCTCTCATTAGATACCTTGTCTACGATTTCAATTCCAGAGACAATCCACCATAGCCAAGAGGTATATGTAATCCAGTATAAAAGCCACATTAATCCATCCCAAAGAACCTCGGATTTGTTTATATACCATATGAGACATCGTGATTAAAAAGTATAAAACATAGCAATCAATATTTATACAGTGTGTAATTAACAAACGAGGTCAGACGAATGAGGAAGTACATCACATTGGTGGGAAAAAACTACTGGGAATCCCTAAACAGTTTATGGGCCGTGATCAAAGAGAACAAGTTCGAACCTGAAGAAGTATGGTTAGTATCAGAAAAAGAGAACTTAAGAAGGGCAAAAGTACTCAAACGGGATTTTAAAAAATTACTTTCAAATTATGGTTTTGATGGAGAAACAAATATTTCACTCATAGAAGACCATGATGGGATAAATTTGGGAGAGACATTACAAGAACTTATCGAAGATGATGATAAGATCGCTCTAGATATCACAGGAGGTAGAAAATATTTAGTTGCGGGGTCTCTAGTAAATCCCCATTCATACAAATTTGACCATGTTTTTTATGTTTACACTGGTGATATCGATGATACTGATAAACCACTCCCTACCATACGGCTCCACGACGTGACTGTCAAAGATTTTAAAGCAAAAGGTAACGGGGGTGAAGAATGATGGAAGAAGTTCTAACCAAAGAAAGGTTGATGATGCTTTTAAATGAATCTGCGAAAAGCGGTGTCGGTAGTTTCACTGTGATAGAACCTTATACTAAAACCCAACTCATCGAAGTGAGTCAAGAAGATGGTATGTATAGAGTTGAATTATCTGGGAAAAATGACTTTGGTCCATATCCTTCGAAAGAGGACTATTGGGACCGAGATGATATCCCCGACTTCTACGATTATAAAGAAAGTTTAATCTCATCGGGATTAGTGGAATTCGATAACTGGCTTGAATTCAAAGAGTGGGTCAAGTTCCTGTATAAAAGTGAAATCGATCCGACTTTAGCAAGCAGTTCTGTATTCATGTCTATAGATACTAATTTGGCATATTTCAGACTTTTTTCTCGCCGATTCCCATTAAAATACGAAGATGGAACGGTTATAAAAGCGGAACACTTCGATTTCCTACTCAGCTCTATAGTTGAGAACGAGATCGACCACAAGATCAAGGATAAATACGATAACTCAAACCTCAAGATGATGGGGATGTACACTAAGATCGGTGACATCCGTTTTAACTTCAGGAATCGGGGAAAACTATCGACTAGAAAAGCTAAGTTTGCAACTGAAGAATTGAATTACCTTAGAGGAAAACTCAACGCCGCTAGAATCAAAGGGACTTCATCCAAAACTGACTCTGAAAAGAATGATATCAGAATAGTCGAATCTCTCGAGAAGTTTAGCTGGGACAGGAATATCGTGGTTGCTATTGTTTCAACTGATAGAAATATGGGAAATCATGCAGAGAACTGCGAGATACCTTACTTCATACTTGAGATGCCAAAAAGCATCTCCAAGGAGAACATCGTTGATGAGGAAATTCTCCTCAACCTTCTACACGACCTTGCTTTGACTTTCGGTGCTGTTAAGATACCGGAATTCCAGACCACTCTGTTCGGTATCTGGGGAGGAAAAAGAGATATCGATTATAGGGATGAAAGTGTAAAGGCTTGGATCAATCCAGGTTCAAAACTGATCGATAATATCAAGAGGGATATCGAAGTTATGGATTCGTTGGAAGGACCGGTTTGATAGCTTAATCAAAATGCCATTTCGGTCCTTGAGGAGAATCCTCTACGATCACACCTTTTTCGGTTAAAGTGTCCCTGATCTTATCAGCGAGATCGTATTCACCTCTTTCTCTTAGACTCTCCCTTACCTCCAAAATGAAATCTATAAAGTCGCTAGCACCCTTATCACTAGATTCTTTTTCCAACTTCAAACCTAGAATACTGGATAGCTCTCTTAAAGTTGAGATAGCTTCATCTAGAATCCGTTTTTTATTATCCAAATTCTTGTTTATTCGGTTTAAGAACTTGAGTAAAGTGCTCACTGCTGAAGGAGTGTTCAAATCATCGTCCATAGCCATTTCGAACTCTCTTCTAACTCCTTTTATTTCCTCTTTTAGAGATTCATTATTTCCACCTTCAGATTTCTCCACTCTCCGGATGGTATTGTACAACCGCTCCAACCTTTTCTTGGCCTCAATCAATCCGTCAAGACTAAAATCACTCTGTGAACGGTAGTGACTACCTGCAAAATACATCCTTATGGTTTCACCATCGTATTCATCGAGCAAATCTTCGACGGTGTAGAAATTTCCTTTACTCTTGGACATCTTTTCCCCGTTTACCGTGATAAACCGGGCGTGTAGCCAGTACTTAACGGGTTCTTCATCCATATCATCCCTTGTCATATTCTGGGCTCTCTCATTTGGATGGTGTGGAAATATATGGTCCTCGCCTCCTGCATGTATATCAAATCGTTTACCTAGGTATTTACGGCTCATAACACTGCATTCAAGATGCCAGCCCGGATATCCCAAACTCCAAGGTGAAGGCCATTTCATTAGATGTTCTGGATCCGCTTTTATCCAAAGTGCGAAATCGAAGGGGGATCTCTTTTCTTTAAGTTCGTCTTCAGCTACCCTTCCACCGGCCCCCGCTTCTAGATCATCGATAGTTCGACGATCAAGTTTAGGATAACCGTGGTCTTCATTGAATTTTAAAACGTCAAAGTAAACATTGCCGTTTTTTTCGTAAGCATAACCGTTCTCGATGATATCTTTAACGAACTCTATCATCTCCACCATATGACCGGTGGCCCTAGGATTGACGTTATGGACTTTCATGTTTAAACTGTCCATCTCTCTGTACCATTTTCTGACCTGTTTCGTTACCAATTCCATAGGTTCTAGTTTCTTCTCTTTTGCAGCTTTTTCGACTTTATCTTCACCCTGGTCAGCATCATCTGTTAGATGTCCCACATCGGTGATGTTCATGACATGAAATACATCGTAACCTTTCCATGTCAGATATCGGTTAAGAACATCCCAAGCCGAATAGGTTTTCGCGTTACCCACGTGCATGTCCTCGTAGATAGTCTGACCACAGGAATAGATTCGGACCTGGTTCTTGTTTAAAGGTTCAAAAACTTCCTTTTTCCCAGTCAAAGTATTGTAGAGTTTAAGAGTCATGTAAAAGATTCAAGAGAAAGAAAATATTTGAAACTTGTGTTAACAGTTTCTATATGAGAGGGTATTCTCTTAAGAAGGTGAGATCGTTATCATAACATTCCCTGATATCATCCATCTGGAGTCTCAGCATAACCAACCTTTCCAATCCCAAACCCCATGCTAGAACTGGACTGTCGATTCCATGCGGCTTTGTAACTTCCCTCCTGAAAATTCCTGCACCCCCCATTTCCAAGAATTTACCCTTGAACTTGGCGAATACTTCTATACTAGGTTCCGTGAACGGGAAGTACCCCGGTCTAACTTTGATATCCTCGAATCCCATCTTCTTGTAAAATTCCCTTAACAGTCCGATCAGCATGTTCAAGTTAGCACCCTTTTCCATCAATATACCGTCGATCTGGGCGAACTCTGGAAGGTGTGTAGAATCAGTAGCTTCGCATCGGTAATTTCTGTCGATCGTGACCGCTCTTACCGGCGGGTTTGGATTTTCTGCAAGATATTTGATACTGCATACGGTCGTGTGGGTCCTCAACACAGCTCTTTCAGCCTCATCCCTACTCCATTTGTAACCCCATCCTTTAGAACGTGAATCTCCACCAGTTTCATGCATCTCTCTGATACGTTCGACTACATCGCCTTCAATTGAGACCTTATCAGGTTTCTTTATATAAAAAGTGTCCTGCAATTCTCTAGCTGGATGATCCTGAGGTATAAAAAGTGCATCCATGTTCCAAAAAGTCGGCTGTATGTAATCGAATTTGATC
>JBNJDY010000017.1:0-30176 GCA_051745305.1 Thermoplasmatota archaeon | reverse complement strand
GTTTCTATTCCACCTTCTATAACTGTTTCATTATATTCCAAGTAAGCCTCAAAATCGTATGTTGTATTGGGTGTCAAACCTTCTACTTCTGTTTCGTGTGTTGTGTTGCCTGGACCGTATGTTGCTTCACCAACTGTATTATTGAGATCCCCGCCGGTTTCATTACCTGCAAACCAGACTGTAACCTCTTCTGCTCCATCCATGTCGAATGACATGTTGAGTACTGCAGTATGTGCTGTGATATCTTCAGCTGGCTCTGTAGTCACTGTTGGATTCTGTGCCAAGACTGTAGGTGTTGCTATCATAGCAGCAAATCCTGCAAATACCAGGACGAATGCTACAACGAACACCTTCCATTTAGAATTTTTTTCGTTCATATATATCTAAGCCTCCTAATTTCTTCAGTTAAGAGAAAACTTCAGCCTATTTATATTTTTCCACATCAAACCGATAAAAAAATGGGTGGATCAAGGTATGTTGGCTTTTTATATAATGAGGGATAGATGATTTGAATAATAGGGAAAAGGTTTTTTTACCCTTTCACCACACCCAGTGGTACTAGTTTTGCAACGATCTTGGAAAGACCTGCGTTGTGGGTTATCTCTACCACTTTGTTGACATCCTTATATGCACCTGGACTTTCCTCTTCCAAAACATCGTCGCTTGCAGCCTTGACGTATATGCCGTCATCGGACAGTTGTTTTCTAATTAGATTAGCTCTGAATTTTCTTCGAGCCCCGGTTCTAGACATGACTCTACCTGCTCCGTGGCATGTAGATCCCCAACTTCTTTTCATTGCATGTTCAGTTCCCATCATCACGTAGCTAGCTGTACCCATATCACCAGGTATAATGACAGGTTGTCCCACATCTCTGTATTTCTTTGGGACCTCTTTTCTACCCGGTTCAAAAGCCCTAGTCGCGCCTTTTCTATGAACGATTAAATCTTTATTTTTACCATCGACTTCATGAGTTTCTTTTTTAGCAACGTTGTGGCATACGTCGTATACCATATCCATATCCATATCTTCAGCGCTCTCATTGAATACTGTTTCAAAGCTCTCCCTTACCCAATGTAATATCAATTGACGATTGGTCCATGCATAATTAGCTCCACAGTTCATAGCTGCGAAGTAATCCTGTCCCTCTGGGGAATCGAAAGGAGCACATGCCAGCTGTTTGTCAGGAAGATCCATACCATACTTCCTGATCGCACTTTCCATCTTCTTAATATAATCTGTCGCAATCTGATGTCCGCATCCCCTAGAACCCGTGTGGATCATGGTAGTTATCATCCCCACTTTCAGACCCATTGCTTCAGCTGCCTTTTGATCGAACACCTTATCTACTTTTTGGATCTCTAAAAAGTGATTCCCACCACCTAGAGTACCCAGTTGTGGTGCCCCTCTATTTTTGGCTTTGTTGCTGACCATATCAGAATTTGCATCTTCTAATCGTCCGTTGTCCTCGATCCGTTTTAAATCTTCTTCCCATCCATATCCCTTCTCAACGGCCCACTCTACACCATAATCTAAAACCGTTTCCAGTTCACCCTTCTCTAATCTAACCTTACTCTTCCTACCTACTCCAGCAGGTACATTATCGAACATATTGTTTACGAGTGTTTTAAGATTATCACGGACTTCTTTCTCCTCTAAATTGGTCTTTACTAACCGCACACCACAGTTTATATCGTAACCCACTCCACCGGGAGAGATCACTCCCTCTTCAGCGTCCATCGCAGCAACTCCACCGATGGGGAAACCGTATCCCCAGTGTATGTCCGGCATGGCCTTTGACGGACCTACTATTCCAGGTAGTGTTGCAACGTTAGCCACCTGTTCTGGAGCGTTATCGTTTTTAATTGAATTTATAAGTTCATCATCTGAAAATATCCACCCATCCGCTCTCATGCCCTTTTTGTAACTTCTAGGTATTTTGTAAACATATTTACTTTTATGTTCTAAGGGACCTTTCCAACTTCGACTCATGATAATTCACTATTTAGTTGCAATGATATATAACCGTATTGAATCTTACGGTTTTGAAAAATCAACTTTTATCGTCCAGTATCTCCACTATCTTCTTAGCAGTTCCTGGACCAATACCCTTTACTCCCTGAAAGTCTTTAACGTCAGCCTGGAAGACCGAGCGGACATCTCCAAAGTGATCGAGTAACCTTTCCGCTAGTGTTCCAGAAACAGAAGGTAATCCTTCGATGATAAATTTTTTCTGGTTGAATGTTGACATGGACTCTTTATCTTTCCTTACAGAAGAGGATTTTTTCACACCTGTTTTTCTGGAAACAAGTGCATTTATGAGTGAGGCGGTTTCATCTTCATCTTTAGTAGATATTATAGGTATCCTAAAATCATTCACGATCGAAGCTAAAGCTCCGTAAACAGCGTTATCGCTTATATTCCTTTTATGATGAAGTCCCTCACCTTCTAAAATTATCAATGGGTTGATATATTGCTCCTTCAACGATTTAGCTTGGGTAAATAGTCTCCCGTCTATAAGAGATTCTAAAAAATCTTCAACGGATTTCCTTTCGACGGCTGTATCTTCGGAAATTAAATAGTCTCCGATGGAAAGCTGTGCAGTGTTTATCTTGATACCCTTTTTTGAAATCTCAGTGACGACTCTGCTGTTCTGTTCACGAGAATCTATGGTTATCGACTTAACATCCTCTTCTTTTTCTTCATCAATTTCTTCCTCTTCACCCGTTTTATCCCCTTCGCCCCCTTCACTCTCCTTTTTCGACTCATAATCCATTAGAGACCTCTGGTTCCTATCACTCTTTTTCCCAGAATGTTCTGCCTTCATCTTTGCTTTTGCTAGTTGTTTCTTACTTTTCTTCTTAACAACTTTGAAATCCTCTTCTTTCTTCTTCATGGATTCACCCACGATTATCTTATCCTCTAGATCCCTTTTAAGGATCTTAAGATTCCTATTCATCTTCTTCTCTTTGTTTTTACTTGACCAGTAGTAGGCCTCGTCACGGGTATTTTTTGTTATCAATATCACTACATTACCTTTCCTCTCTCTAGCAGTCCTACCTCTTCTCTGAATAGTCCTGATTTCCGAGGGAACTGGCTCGTAAAAGACCACTAGATCTGTTGCTGGGATATCCAATCCTTCTTCACCTACACTGGTAGCCACCAAAACGTTATAGGTCCCATCTTCAAACTTTTCGATTGCTTCCAACTGCTCACTTTGCTTAAGACCTTTATCTCCCTCTTTATCAGCCTGCCCCACGAATCTGATCGGTTTAACTCCTACCTGTTCAGCCAGTCTTCTAGTCAACTTTTTTGCAGTATTTCTGTAATGGCTGAAAACTATGATCCTGGAATTTGGTTTCTTTCTTAACTGCTTTTTAACGACCTCCAATGTTTTAGGTATCTTTGGATGTTCCTCACCAAAGTTTTTCAGAAGTGCAATAACTTCGTTCATCTCGTCGGACTTCATTATCCTGCGAGAAGCTTTAGACCCACCCCTTGATTCTGCTTCGTTTTTCAACTTATCGAGATATTCCTTTAAAACTTCAGGCCCCTGTGTTTCAGCCTGATCTACAGCATGGTCTATCTTGAGAGCCGACGCCACGATACTAGCAGCGTTGTATAATCTAGATTCTCCACCTGAATGTAATCTTCCCTGGATCTGATTGCTGGCTTCTATGATCTTTTTTCTAGAGATCCTTTCAGGATTCTGGTTCTTGAGAAAACCATATTTTTGAAGTTTCTTTATATCCCTAACTAGAATGTTTTTCAAACTTTTAACTATCCTCTTGTGTTTTCTAGATAGTTTTACGTCGATCCACTTGATGTTCATCTTCTGTACGTAATTCACCACGTCAGGGTCATATTTAGTACGGATCTCTACGTTATCTATACCAAGGGTTTCGCATACAGACGTTATATGCTCTGTTTCACTACCGGGAGAAGCGGTCAAACCTAGAACTAAACCGTCTGTTTTCCTATATTGATCTGCGATGTACACGTACGAATATCCACCGACTGCCCGATGAGCTTCATCGAAAACTAAAAGTGATACTTCGTCTAGTGAAATCCTCTGCGCCATTAAATCGTTCCGGATAACCTGTGGTGTAGAAACTATAACATCCGTTTCATTCCATAATTCACCCCTTTCTTCTGGATTAACATCTCCCGTGAAAACTTTAGGTTCATCGAGTTCTAGCAGTTCCTTTATATCGCGGGCGTGCTGGTTAACAAGTGGCTTCGTTGGTGCTAGAAAAAGTATCTTACTACCAGGATTTTTATATTTGACATCCGCCATGACCTGAAAAGCGATGATCGTTTTCCCCATACCCGTGGGTATCACTACTAGAGTAGAGTTGTCTTTAGCTACATCAGCGATATTAACCTGGTAGTCCCTCTCCTCAATAGTATTATCTTTTACAAGCGGATGGTCATAATATGTCAAAGTTAATATTCACCTCAATTTTATAATCCTAAATTATCATCGAGTTGTTCTTCCATCTCTTCTCCCATAGCTATCTCTTCTTCCCACTCATCCAAGGTATCCAAGATCTCTTTTAATTTTTTTAGACAATCTATACAGATCCACTTTCCCCCGATCTTCTTACCCGCTAGTTTTTTGTAGGCGATCCGTTCGCAGAGGTGACAGTGATGCATATCTTCCGTTCTATGCTCGGCATAGGCCTCCATCCTTTTACCCTCTAAGAGGCTGTTGATCAACTTTTCACGGATTTCATCTTCTTTCTTTTCCGCTCCTTCTGTTTCTTCTTCCAGCGTACCACCAATTTATTGACAATTATATCCTCCATATATAAATCATCCTGATAGAGGTCGATGAAAATGTATCCTTAGCTGTTTCAAAAATCATTTATATACAACAACTATTCATATACCATCATGAAGATCGTATTTCTAGGAACTGGAGGTAGTTATCCTTCACCTAAAAGGAACGTACCGGCCATCGCTGTTAAATACGAGGGCGAGGTAATACTTTTCGATAGTGGTGAAGGAACACAGCGTCAATTTATGCGCTCTTCCCTTTCATTCATGGATGTCAAACGTATATTTATCACTCATTTTCACGGGGATCATTTTCTTGGATTACCAGGTTTAATCCAAAGTATGAATTTGAATGACAGATCAAATATTTTAGATATTTATGGCCCCAGGGGTACCATAGAGATGTGTCAAAGGTTGGTAAACCTTGGTTATTTCCGACCTAATTTCACAGTTAGAATAAATGATCTAGAACCAGGAGCATCTTTAAAATTCGAAGGATACTCTATCGAAACGGTTTCTAGTGACCATAATGTTCCATCACTAGCATATATCTTTAAAGAGAATGATAAGAAAGGTCGCTTTGACCGAGAGAAAGCTATAGAACTGGGTGTTCCTTCAGGACCGTTGTTCAGTAAACTACACGAAGGAAATCCTGTAGATGTGGACGGGAGGACTATTCACCCAGACCAGGTGGTAGGTACACCTAGAAGAGGTAAAAAAATAGTCTATTCCGGGGATACCAGACCTAATGTTGAAATATGCGAAGCCTCTGAAAACGCAGATGTTTTGATACACGACGCTACCTTAGAATCTGAGATGTCTGATATCGCTTTGGAACGAGGTCATTCCTCTGTCAGACATGCCGCTGAGATCGCTAAAAGAGCCAGAGTCGATAGATTGTTTTTATTTCACATGAGTCCTCGTTATGAACACATAAAGGACTTAAAAAATGAGGCCAGAGAGATTTTTGAGAATACGATAATACCTTCGGACCTTTCTGAGTATGAATTGTGAAGCATGCGAAAAGGATAAAAAGCAAGAGAGATACTCTTTCAATGGCCTGACCATGAAGAACTTCATAGAAAATATATCTAACATGAAGCGGGATCTCGACCCGAGTAAGATGGTACTTTTTACCGACTCAAAAAACTTGATGGAAGAACTATCGGGCAGGATCGAGGATGTTGAATTGATAGTTACTTCGAGTAAACCTCCTCTATCGAGTTTACTCCAGAAATCCAATGTTCATGTAAGAAAATTGAATCACCCTCCGGAGATTGGTATCAACGTTTTGACTCAGGCCAAAGATATAGTTCTCAGTTGTATAGCAGAGGGACTGATGGATAATACCGATAGGGTACTTTTTGTTATATCAACGGACGTAGATACGATCCTTTCTTTCGAAGTCGAAGATATAGGCGTGGCCAATCTTAAAGATAAGATCGTTAACCGTATCGACATCAAAGTTTTGGAGGCTGCCTTCAATATCGGTTCTCAAATAGTGAAAGAGGGTAAAGAGGGTATGCCGGCAGGAGCTCTTTTGATTTTAGGTGACGTTAATAACGTTCTAAGGCATACTAGACAGAGTATACAAGATCCCCTCCAAGGTTGTAATAAATCAGAATTGAATATCAAAGATAGGTCAAATTGGAACACTATCAAGGAATTCTCCATGCTGGATGGTGCATTTGTCGTAGATGAAAAAGGTTATCCGCAATCTGCTGGAAGGTACGTCATGTTCAATGAAGACCTTCACGAATCCGTGGAGCGTGGATACGGAGGTAGGCATCTTGCCGCAGCATCCATAACCCATGATACAAGGGCTTTGGCGATAGTAGTTTCCTCGGAAGGTCCCATCCGCATATACAAAGACGGAGAGAGGATATACGACGTGAACTCGGTTTAAGAAAACATAACTTTTTACCAATACTATTTATACTATGCGTTAATGAAAATATAGAGAGAGAATAAAATAAAGATGAATAATTAAAGGTAGATATAATGAAATTGAATTTCTTAGGAGGGGTCTCGAAAGTCGGGCCCTTATCGATGGTAATGCATCAAAATGACATGACTTTAATATTTGATCACGGTATGCTACCAGCGAACCCACCAGAGTATCCGATGAGATCTCCATTGGTGGATATGGCGTTTTTAACTCATTCACATCTTGATCATTGTGGGATGATGCCTGCACTAGTTAGACAGAACGATGTACGAGTTTTAACCACGCATCCCACCCTGGAAGTCACCGAACTTTTACTGTATGATAGTTTGAAGATCGCTGAGATCGAAGGTTATCCAAAACATTACGAAAAACAAGATATCAAAAGGACCAAAGCAGCCTTTGATATGATGGGGTACAGTTCTAAAAGAGAGGTAGGTGGATTGGAGGTAGAGATCCATTCTGCAGGCCACATACCAGGATCTAGTATGTTTGAGATCAAAGGTGAAGAGAATACTTTGTTCACAGGAGACATAAATACACAGAATACAAGATTGTTATGGGGTACCAATCCAATAGAGTGTGATAATCTTATATTGGAAGCCACTTACGGTGGTGAAGAACACGATGATAGAACTGAGACTGAAAAAGCATTTTTGGATAAGGTCGATGAAACTTTAGAACGAGGTGGACAAGTGATAGTTCCGGTCTTTGCGGTCGGGAGGACCCAGGAGATATTGATGCTTTTAGATGATAGAGATTACGATGTATGGTATGATGGGATGGGTAGGACGGTCAGTCGTATATATCAGAATCACGAAGGATTCATCCGTTCGGTAAAAGCACTTAGAAAAAGTATGGAAAATGCAAATAAAGTAAAGTCCAATTCTACTAGAAAGCAGGCCATGGATGCAGAAGTGATAGTCACCACCAGTGGTATGTTGGAAGGCGGGCCTATACTTAGTTATCTGCAGAAGATCAGAAGAGACCCTAAAAGTTCTATCCTTCTCACTGGTTATCAGGTTGAAGGAACCAATGGTGATATGCTCCTGAATAACGGTATGATACGAGATAGAGGGGCTACACTTCCGGTTGAGTGTGAGGTAGAGAAGTACGATTTCTCAGCTCATGCAGGGCATTCGGAACTGGTTGAGTTCGCCAAAGGCTGCAATCCAGAAAAGATAGTTCTTATGCACGGTGATCAAAGAGAAAAACTCGCTGAAGACCTTGACGAGTTCGAGATATACATGCCTAATGAAGGCGAAACCATAGATATCTGATATTTAGGTTTGTTCGATATTCATTTCAAAACTGAATTACAATAAAAGGAGTTGATGTATTGGTAACGGACCTTTCGGTTATACGGTTCATCATATGCTTCGTGTTCCTTGGAGCCGCCGTTTTGAGTGATCTGAAGACTCGAAAGGTGTCAAATAAACTTTGGTTAGTCATGGCTCCTATCGCGGTCGTTGTTTTGATAACAGATCTATACCTCAGTAGTGTGAACTGGAGATATTATCTGATCTTAATCCCCATCGGTTTTTTGCTTGTAGAGGCTCTGATAGAAAGACCTCCAGTTTTCTCAAAGGGAAATCTGAATATATTGGTATTTATTTGGTTCCTAGTTCCAGTCATCACTTTGATTTACATGCTTTACACGATAGAAAGCAGCATGCTGTTATGGTCAATGTTGTCGATCCTGGTCATGATGGGATCAGCCTTCGTTTTCTATTATTTTGCCATCATTTACGGGGGCGCTGATGCTAAAGCGGTGGTGATACTTGCTGTACTCTTTCCTTTCTATCCAGAGATCCATGGCATAACTTCATGGGGTGGGGATCCGGCGATGTTGGAATTCATGGAAGTATTCTTTCCATTTACTTTCGTGATATTGTTAAATGCTGCAATTTTGGCTTTGTTCTTACCGGTTTATTATGTTGTTAAAAATTTAAAGAATGGAGATCTAGAGTTTCCTCAGATGTTCTTTGGTTATAAGCATCAGGTTGATGAAATCAAAGATTCATTTGTTTGGCCTATGGAATATTATGTAGGAAATAAAAGAAAGATAAAATTATTTCCGAGGGGTGTGACGGATGATAAACTGGATTCGTTAAAAGAAAAAGGTCTAGAAAAAGCTTGGGTGACCCCTAAGATACCGTTTTTAGTGTTCATCTTCTTAGGTTATTTGATATCCTATATCATCGGTAATCCTACGTTATATTTGTTCGACTGGATTTATTCTTTGATATGATCGGTTTTGTAAAAAATTTGAAATTTACCCATAGTAGTAATTCTAATAAAAACTTGCGTAACACTTAAATACGTTGAAAACCTCATCATATATAACTTTAGAAGTAGTATATAAATGGAGGCCTCTAAGTTGAGAACACAAGGTACGATTGTGTCAATAGTTGGTCGAGATAAGATTATCGCTCGATTTTCAAACCACCTTGACGTTGGTTCTTCTATATATGACAAGAGAAAGGCTAAGATCGGTCAGGTCGAATGGATATTCGGTCCGGTAAACGACCCATATTACGAAATCAAACGTGAAGGAAGAAATATCAAAAGGCTGTCCATGATGCGTGAGGAACTTTACGCAGAGGAGGAATAAAAAATGAATGAAGATGAACTATCTGCTAGAGGTAGAACGGATAAGATAGAGAAGGTCACAGAATGCCCTGAATGTAACAGCAGGCATCTGGCCCAGGACTATGATAGAGGAGAGCTGGTCTGTGAAGAATGTGGTTTGGTGATCGATGACCAGTATGTCGATAGCGGACCAGAATGGAGGGCTTTTGATATGAAACAGGAGGAGAGTAGAGCCCGTACAGGAGCTCCTATGACCCAGATGGTACATGATAAGGGTCTATCAACGGGTATCGATTCATCGAATAGAGATTCTTATGGTAGATCAATTCCCAGCAAAAAGAAAGCTCAGATATATAGGTTAAGGAAGTGGCAGAGAAGGATACGTGTATCGGATGCAACTGAAAGGAACCTAGCCTATGCTTTGACCGAAATGGATCGTATGGCATCTACAATGGGTTTACCTAAAAATATCAGAGAGACCGCTGCAGTGATCTACAGGAAAGCTGTTAAAAAGAACCTGATACGAGGTAGGAGTATAAACAGCGTTGTTTCGGCCTCTTTGTACGCAGCATGCCGTAAAGCCGGAGTACCCAGAACGTTGGACGAGCTGGCTGAAGCAACATCTTCTGATCGTAAAGAGATCGGAAGGACATATCGTTTCTTGAGTAGAGAACTGGTTTTGAAATTAAAACCTACGAAACCTCAGGAATATCTAGGTAGATTCTGCAGTGAGTTAGAACTAGACGGCAAGGTTCAGAAGATGGCTGAAAACATAATCGAGCAGGCAGAGAAACAGGAACTGATATCTGGAAAAGGCCCAACGGGTTTAGCTGCGGCATCGATTTACATCTCATCTATAAAGTCTAATCAACGTAGGACACAACGAGAGGTTGCGGATGTAGCAGCCGTTACTGAAGTCACTGTCAGAAATAGGTACAAAGAGCTCGTCGAAGAGCTGGGTATCGAAATCGACGTTTAAAACCCCTTTAATCAAAATTTTTTATTTTTTACAAACCAAAAGGATAATTTAAAATATAATGCTCCCTGTATATTGTAAAGATGAATGGGTGTTATAGATATGGATCTTGAAACAAAATTTTTCTTTGAAGTTTTGGAGGGAAAAAAAAGCTTTGGGGACTTCGATGAAGTACCCGAACAGATAGAAGCAATCATAATGGAGGCCGTAATAGATACTTTAAACGAAAAATACGAAATCGATATAACAGTAAAAGATTTAGAGGATTTCTCGGATTCGTATAAAAGGAATCTAGATAAGCGGTTGGAAAAATATTTTGATAGATGATTAGGATCGGTAAATAGAAGTGATATTTATGAAAGTCGACATAATTGAGAAAGAACAGTTTTTCGTTGCTGGAGTTGATTACTTTGGCCCTCTGCCATCTACGGAAGACGATATTAATCCCATCGAGGAACTCTGGGAAAGGTTTACTGATTTTTGTAGTAATAGATGGTACACCATCAAGGAATTCGTTGTAGATGAAGATGTATCTTACGAAATCCATATGTGGAATCAGGAAGAATTGGAAGAAAACCGTAATTTCATAGCATTTATCGGAGTTGAAGTAGATGATTTGAATAATTTACCAGTGGAATTAGTGGGTAAAGTGATTTCTGAGAGCAGATACGCAAAAATAAATTTAAAGGGGGATGAAATCCAAAGATGGGAAGAATTGGTTTATAAAGAATGGTTAGAAAGTTCTGATTATCAGGTAAGGCTTTTTGGAAATTATAGTTTGGACTATCAGAGATACGATGAGAAGGTCTTCAAGGGGATCGATAATCTAGCAGATTCTGAACTGGATGTATTCCTTCCCATAGAAGAGTATGTAATAGATTAGTTAATCTTCGAAGTAATCCGCTGCCTCTTCTAGAAGATCCATGATCGGTAAATTTTGTGGACAAGCTTCTTCACACATTCCACATCTTATACAAGCACTAGCTCGTTTCTCTTCAGATAGATTCTCCATGTACTTTTTTTGATTTTCCTCGTACTCATCATAGATTTCAGCTTGGTTGTAAAGTGAGAAATTTGAAGTTATAGCCACGTCGTTAGGGCACGGCATGCAGTAGTTACAGCCAGTACACTCTACAGGTGATAATTTCCGATATTTTTCAGCTACTTCATCAACAATTTTAAGGTCCTTATCTGAAAGTCTATCTATACCTGAATCCGCAGCGATCTCGACGTTCTCTTTGACCTGGTCCAAAGTACTCATACCGCTGAGTACAAGTGAAACTTCAGGCTGATTCCACAGCCATCTAAGAGCCCATTCTACCGGTGACCATTTCTTATCTGCCTTACTCCATATCTTCTTTATCGATTCCGGCGGTTCTCTAGCGAGTTTACCCCCTCTTAAAGGTTCCATGATGATGACCCCGAGGCCTTTTGATGAGGCGTATTCTAGTCCTTCCCGTCCAGCCTGAAATTTCTGATCAAGATAGTTGTACTGGATCTGACAGAAATCCCAATCATACGTGTCAACGATCTTTTTGAAAATATCTAAGTCGTCATGGAATGAGAAACCGAGATAGCTTATCTTCCCCTCTTCTTTCTTCTCCTTCATCCATTCGAATACGTCCTTTTCTAGATTTTGATATGTCTCCCAGTGCTTTCTGCTTAGAGCATGGAGCAGGTAAAAATCGATATGATTTGTATCTAAATTTTCAAGCTGCTTGTTCAAGTAATGATCTAAATCTTCAACCTTCTCTACATCCCATGAAGGCATCTTAGTAGCTATTTTGACCTTTTCTCTGTATCCGTCTTTGAGAACTTTAGATACCAGCTTTTCACTTTCTTTATCATGGTAGGGCCAAGCCGTATCGATATAATTCACACCATTATCGATGGCGTAACGTATCATCTCTATAGATTCATTTTCTTTGATATCTCCTGGTTCATCCCCTTCGTAGGGTAAACGCATGGCACCGAACCCTAATGCAGATGGCTTCCAATCCAGTTCCCCAAATTTTCTATAATGCATAGATCATGACCTCTTTTTACATTGATACTATTAGGTTTTTGGATGGAATTTATATTTTTTGCACACATTCGAGTATATCGAATGTTATTGTGCGGGTCACCGGAAACAAAAACATATATATAGAACCTCTATATACATACACTTAACAAATTGAAATAAGGTGATATAATATGTTCGGTGGAAACCAACCAATATTGTTATTAAAAGAAGGAACAAAACGTGAAAGAGGAGAGGACGCTCAAAGAAGGAACATCGCAGCCGCAAAAGCTATAGCAGGAGCTGTAAGAACGACATTAGGTCCAAAAGGAATGGACAAGATGCTCGTGGATAGTTTAGGCGATGTTGTGATTACCAACGACGGAGCGACCATCCTAAGTGAGATAGATATTGAACATCCAGCTGCCAAGATGGTAGTCGAAGTTGCTGAGAGTCAGGACGACGAATGTGGAGATGGAACCACTACCGTTGTAGTCTTAGCAGGAGAGTTCTTAAAGAAAGCTGAAGATCTGATCGACCAAAAGATCCATCCAAGTGTGATTGCAAAGGGATTTAGACTCGCTGCTTTAGAAGCACAGAAGATCTTAGATGAGGAGCACATAGACATCACGATCGACGACGATGAGAAACTAAATGAGATCGCGAAGACCGCTATGACAGGAAAAGCCATCGAAGGGAACAAAGATGAATTAGCAGATATGACCGTAAAAGCTGTCAAGCAGATCGCAGAAAAGATCGATGGTGAATACGTAGCTGACATCGACAATATAAAAGTCGAGAAAAAAGCAGGGGCTAGCGTCGACAAATCTGAGATGATTAACGGTATAATCTTGGATAAGGAACGACTGCACGATAGGATGCCAAAAGAAGTCAAGGATGCAAAGATCGCACTACTCAGCTCAGCTCTTGAAATCAAAGAAACCGAGATCGATGCTGAGATCGAGATAACAGATCCAAAACAGTTACAGCAGTTCATCGATGAAGAAGAAGAATCCATCAAGAAGATGATCCAAAAGATAAAAGATGTCGATGCAAACGTTGTGTTCTGTCAAAAGGGTATCGATGACCTCGCTCAGCACTACTTAGCTAAAGAGGGTATATTCGCTATCAGAAGGGTCAAGAAATCCGATATGAAGAAGCTCGCCAAATCTACGGGAGCTAATATCGTTACGAATCTCGACGATCTTGAAAACGCGGACCTCGGTAGAGCTGGTTTAGTACATGAAATACATGTAGGCGACAGTCACATGACCTTCGTAGAGGATGCTGAAGAAGGAAGAGCTGTATCACTCTTGTTAAGAGGCGGTACTGAACACGTGGTTGACGAGTTGGAAAGAGCTATCCACGACGCTTTAAAGGTCGTCGCAGTTGCTATAGAAGACGGAGCTATCCTACCCGGCGGTGGAGCTACAGAGATCGAACTCAGCAATAAGTTGAAGGATTACGCAGGAACCATAAAGGGTAGAGAACAGCTTGCAGTCAATGCCTTTGCCGACGCTCTAACCATCATACCAAGGACACTGGCAGAGAACGCAGGCCTTGACGGTATAGATGTGTTGATGGGCTTGAACACCGCTCACGAAAAAGATGGACTATTAAGACAAGGTATAGAGATCAACAGCGGGGAAATACAGGACATGATCGACGCTAAAGTCATCGAACCTTTCAGAGTCAAGAACCAGGCGATACAAGCTGCTACTGAAGTTGCAAACATGATACTGAGGATAGACGACGTCGTTGCCTCCAAAGGTGGAGGCGGCGGTGGAGAAGAAGCAGGCGGTCCACCAGGTGGAATGCCCGGCGGTATGGGCGGAATGCCTGGAATGATGTAAAATCAGCTGTTTAAAACACGTCTTGAAAATCTTTCAAAAACCCTTTCTTTTTTTCACATTTTTAATAATTCAATACTTGATTTTGAGAACTAATAAAATACCTGAAAAAGTCATCCCTATCGAGTTTCCTATGATGTATACCATATTGTTGACCTCTAAGATCGTGTATATCTGCAAACCGATCAACGAGAAAAAAGCCACTGTCAGGAACAGAAGTGAAAGATCTCGGGTCTGTTTGGTCTTGACAACTTGAAATACCTGGATGCCCCAACCTAGATTTAAGAGAATTATGGATACTAGTCCCAAGAAGGGTAAAAATTCCATCAGTTCACTTCCCTTTTGGTTTGACCTATCAATTCTTTGACCTGTGAGAGAACTTCGTTTGGACTTTGTCCGGCATCTATTATCTGCCAGTTGTGTTTCTCCGCTAGCGTTAGGTAGTTCTCTCTAACCTTTTTAAGGAATTCCATCTTTTCGTATTTGCTTTTGATATCTCTATCTGATATCCTTCGTAAGGCGGTTTCTGGGTCTAAATCGAATAGGATGGTTAGGTCTGGTTCTAAAATAAATGGCATCTGGATCGATTCAGTGTACTTTAGGGATATTTCATCGCTGGCAGCTTGATACGCTGAAGTGGAACCCCAGTACCTGTCACAGATGACCGTTTTCCCGCTGTCCAATTTCTCTTTGATTTCCTCCGTATGCTCCACTCTGTCAGCTAGATATAGAAAAAGGTCTAGGTATGGTGAGTGCTTCCTGTTGGCTGCTTTTTTTGCCAATGTACCTGCTTCTGTATCTGACGGTTCCTGGGTGAAGTAGTAGTCTGGATGTAACTTTTTAAGGGATCTGACTACGCTAGATTTACCTGATCCGTCTATACCTTCTAGGACTATGAACGATGCCATAAAAGTTGTAAAAATGAACTTGTAAATAGATTTTTTTGATTAGAACGGGCATTATCTTTAAGTAGAAGGAGTCATAATGCAGGTTTGAATTCATATGGAAGATAATAGACCGCTCACCGTCTTGAATAGGAATCTTGGGAATAAAGTGATAGTTGAGTTGAGATACGGGAAAGAGTACAGGGGAACGTTAGATGGATACGATCCACATCTGAACCTAGTGATGACTAACGTTAAGGAATTCCAAGACGGAGAACAAGTTAGAGAGATGGATACAGCCCTCGTAAGAGGGGATAACGTGATCTACGTATCACCTTAAATGGAGTGATCATTCATGAGTAAAGGCACCCCTTCAAAAGGAAAATCAGGAAAAACACACATTCCGTGTAGACGATGTGGTAAGAAGGCTTTCAACCTCAAGAAGAAAGTATGCGCATCATGTGGTTTCGGAAAGTCATCTAAGAGAAGGGACTATAACTGGGCTAAAGATCGTTGATTTTGACGGAAATCGTGTTAATACAGCTTTTCTTTTCCGAAAAAATAAAAGCCTACCGATAGATTAGGGTATTGAAAAATATGAGTAGGATGTCCTTTTACTTGAAGGAGAGGGCCGAGGAGGTGAAGCAGAGTTATCTAAATGAGTCTAGAAGAAGTAAGAAACTTCCCAAATGGGAAAAGATCGTGATAACTTGGGTGATGGTACTTGTTTTTTGGTTGATCGTCAGTGGAGAGATAACATGGCAAACTGTACTTGTAGGTGGGTCAGTTGCGATACTGATATCTTTGATGGTCTATGAAAATTTAACAGATGATCTTAGGATAGAGGGTAATGTATTGAAAAAAATCATCTATCTCATAATCTTCCAAGTACCTCAATATATATTCATAATGGTATTCCACCTTATCGAGAGTAATATGAAGGTCGCTAAACACGCTCTGTTCATGGACATCAACCCTGGTATCATCAGGATCAGTACCGGTCTTCGCTCGGATACGGGTATCACTATAATGGCTAATTCAATCACACTCACCCCAGGTACTTTGACGATCGATACGAAAAAAACGTTGGATAGAACATATTTGTATGTCCACTGGATCGATATGAAAACGATGAATATAGAAAAAGCAGGAAATGAGATTAAAGGAGATGTGGAAAGATGGTTGAAGAAGATCTTCTGGTGAGTCCATTATTCTGGACTATAGTTATCCTGCTCAGCACCAGTTTTATTCTATTTTATAGGGTGATCCTCGGTCCAACTTTACCTGATAGGTTGATAGGCATGAATACTATAACTACAAAGGTGGTAGTAGTGATCGCAGTGCTCTCGATATTCATCAATGAATATTTTCTTATCGACCTTGCTATAGTCCTTTTAATGGTCAACACTGTTGGCAGTTTGATACTAGCAAAACATCTTGAACGAGGTGAATCCAAATGATAATCGAATTGCTAATATTTATCCTTGGGAATTCGATAATGATATTCGGGGCTATCGGGATACTGCGTTTTCCTGACATGTTTACTAGGCTTCACGCATCTACAAAATGTGATACTGGAGGGGCTATGAGTATTTTGATAGCAGTAGCGTTGATCGCTGAAGCACCGATAATGATAAAAATTAAAATCTTAATACTGATCCTTTTGATCGCACTGATCAACCCCATGATATCTCATGCGATAGCTAGGGGTGCACACAAAAGTGGAATAAAACCTAAAGCGGTGGTGGATATGTATGCTCGGGATAATCCTTGAAGTGGTATTGATCGCTATGATATTCATGGCGGTGATTATAGTCTTGATGGATTCGGCCTTAAACGCGGTTATCGTTCTAGCTTTATTCAGCCTTATGTTTGTGATATCTTTGTTCTTATTGAAGGCACCAGATGTGGCTCTTTCAGCGATAGTTGTAGGTGCCATAGTCATAGGGGTATTCTTATTCACGATCGAGGAGGTGGAAGGATTAAAAAACACATTGTTGCACTGATCCTGATAATCCTTTTCGCATCATTGTTGGTGCCCCTTGATTATTCCCGAGAGGGAGATGGCAGTTATCGTCATTACGTGGAAAATTGGGAAGATGTTGGAACAGCTAATCTGGTTGCTGCGGTACTCATGGACTGGAGAGCATATGATACGATGGGGGAGGCTATAATTCTCTTCACATCGATATTTGGTTTTTATGTACTTCTAGGGGGTGATGATGATGAGGATGTCACTGATAGTTAGAAAAAGTGCAAAGATCATATCACCTTTTATTTTTACATACGGGGCCTATCTTATAATATACGGACATCTTAGCCCTGGTGGTGGTTTCCAAGGAGGCGTTATCTTAGCCGTAGGTGTAGTACTTCTTCTCACTTCCCATGGATATAGATTGGTTCGAAATACATTCAGGGATAAACTGGTCAAAACAATTGAAAGTAGCGCTGCTCTGGGGATAGTGATCCTGGGGATCTCTGGTCTTTTATTTAATACGTTCTTTTATAATTATCTTAGAGGTGGAACGCCTGGAACTATATTCAGCGGCGGCAATATCGTACTTTTTAATATACTAGTTGGTCTAAAGATAGGGACAGGTTTTACGATCCTATTCTATGTTCTTATCAGGAGGATGGAACGTGATTGATTCTATTACCGGTGGATATTTGACAGCCCCGATAGCCGGGATAATCTTGATCATGGTTGGACTTTATGGGCTTATGGTGAAAAAGGACTTGATCAAACAGGTTATATGTATAAACATAATATCTCCTGGTGTCGTTCTTTATTTCACGGGTCTTGGTTACGTATCTGAAGCAGGTGCACCTCTTCTCCCTTTCGTAAACGTGGTCGATCCGATCCCAGCTACACTTATGTTGACTACACTCGTTATCGACGTAGCAGTAACTTCATTTGCCCTCGCTCTCATCATAAAGATAGAAGAAATAGAGATAGGACGGGATGAAAAATGGTAGCTTTGATCGTAGCCTTACCGTTGTTTTTTGCATTCTTATTTCTTCTCACCAAATATTTTGGTATCCACCGAACCTACCTGAAGGGGATATTTTTGTTAGGTATCCTTTCGCCGTTACCTGTATTTTTATTGAATATGAGCGACCTACCTGCTATGACAGTCCTAGGAGGATGGACCAGAGTAGCAGGACTTGAGATAGGCATAGATGGTCTGAACTTTTTCTTTTTACTTGCATCCTTCATAGTATTCCCCATGGTCGCAGTGTACAGCTTGAAACACTTTGATAAAAATGAAGAAGTTGGGGTATCTAGTAGTTCAAAATACTTTCTCATCCTTCTTCTTTATGGAGGGATACTCGGTAGTTTAGTTTCAAGAGACCTTTTCAATTACGCAGTTTATTTAGAGATAACGTCGATAACCGCAATAATATTGGTAAGCAGTTCCAATGCTAGAGGAGCGAAATTTGCCTCGTTTAGATACTTGATGTTGTACTTGATTTCATCTGTATTTTTTATATTTGCTATCGGGATAATCTATGTGAAAACGGGGTATCTAAATTTATATCTTATCCAACAGAATCTCATCATGGATAAAGAGATGATGATCGCTATAACGTTAGCCTTCGTTGCGTTGATAACGAAAGCGGGTATTTTTCCTCTACATTTTTGGCTACCTGAAGCACATTCAAAGGCAGATACACCGGTTAGTGCACTCCTTTCAGGATTGACGGTTAAAGTTCCTGTATTCGGTATGTTATTGTTCCTAAGATATACCAGTATCGATTTTCTTATCGTACCTTTATTTATAGTTTCATTGTGCTCCATATATTTTGGGATATTTATGGCGATCTTCCAGGACGATGTAAAAAAATTTTTGGCTTATTCAACCGTATCTCAGATGGGCTTTATCTTGGTAGGGATCAGCACTTTGAATATACATGCTACAGGCCTTTATGTATTCACCCATTCTATGGCTAAAGCTGGTTTGTTTATGGGCATTGGAATATTGATAAGTTCTCATGGAAATAAAAGTATATCTGAACTCACTTTCAGCGGCAGAAAATTTTTGATGGTCACCATCGTACTGTTGGCTCTTGGTATAGGTGGAGTTTCACCTTTCTTAGGTGGGTATGCTAAATATTCTATTCTAAAAAACCTGTCCAAATACAGCATTTACCTATTTTATATAGGGTCTATAGGGACCCTTACTTTATTCACGAGATTAATATTCGAGTTGACGGAGTTCGACCTTAGAGAAAAGATTCGTTTCGAATTTAAAGAGTTGGTTCCTTTCATTTTAGCCTTAGTATCTCTAGGTGTAGGTATATATTACTACCCTGAGTTCAGCTTTACGGATATCATCTTGATCGGTCTAGCTGTGATCGCCTTCATAGTGCTAAAGTACACCAAAGTATTGAAATGGAAAATTCCTCATTACTATGAGTATAATGAAGAAGGTCTTGCTGGCCAGATCAATTTTTATACGACTGTATTCGTAGTTGTCAATATCTTGTTCATCTTATACGTACTAAATTTCTATGGGGGTTTACATATATTTTAAGGAGTGGTACGAATGGGATTTAAAGAAGGGAGATGGGTCGATGTTAAATCTACTGTAAATATTGATCATGATATAACCTTGGATGGAGGTAAATAGAGTGATACCTTTGATAGTGGTTATACCTATGTTGTTCGCTCTTATTATTACCCTCTTTACATATTTAGGTATTAACCATAGGTATCAAAAAGGTATCTTCTTGATAGGTCTATTTTCCCCGTGGACTGTATTTCTATACTACTTGAATAAAATCGATATCTATATGATAAGTGGTGGATGGGAGAGGATCTCCGGTATAGAGGTAGCGTTAGACAGTTACAATTTTTACATGATCCTTGGAGGATTACTTCTATTCTCATTTGGTGGGATCTACATAATAAAATACTTTGATATAGATAAAGAAAATAGAAAGGTCGATCCAGCAAGATCCATATATCCCCTTGTTTTGATACTCCAGGGAAGCATATTGGGGACATTTTTATCTAGAGACATATTCAACTTCTTCGTTTATATGGAGATATCTTCTATCGCCTCTATTATCTTGGTAGCTTGTTCCAGTGAGAAAGGGGCCAAGATAGCTTCTTTCAGGTATCTGATGATGTACTTTCTATCTACATTTTTCTTTGTTTTTTCGATCGGGTTGATCTATGCAAAAACCGGTTATCTCAATTATCATCTTATAAGTCAGAATGTAGAGGCTATGAGAGAGATAAAAGTAGCTATAATCCTCGCAGTTCTAGCACTCATGCTAAAGGCGGGGATATTCCCTCTATATTTCTGGCTCCCTGAAGCCTATTCAAAATCCGATGATCCAATCACTTCTTTGATAGCGGGTATGGGCGGTAAGGCACAGTTGTTCGGGATGATATTGATATTGTTATTTTTACCTTTACATCTCGTATCCGAACCTTTAAAGATATTAGCTATCTCTTCCATGCTTTTTGGAGCTGTATTGGCTCTATTCCAGATCGATATCAAGAAGATTTTTGCTTATTCCAGCATGTCCCAGATGGGGTATATTTTATTAGCCATAAGTTTGTTGGAAGGTATGATCGCAGTATATCACTCATTCGTCCATGCTTTGAGTATAGGGGGTATGTTTCTGCTGGCAGGTATATTGATAAAGCATGGTAAAAGTAAGTACATAAGCGAATTAACCTACAGAAAAAAACCCTTAGTGATGGCATCCTGCTTGATTTTGAGTCTATCCTTGATGGGAGTGTACCCATTCATGATGTCTTACAGTAAACAGCAGTTGGTGGGGAGTTTAGATGGTCCCTGGAAATGGATATTCTATGCTGTGAGTATCGGAACTGTTATGGTCTATGCCAGGCTGAACTATCACCTTTTAAAAGATGGATCGTATAAAGGGAAATATAATTTTTCTTTCATGAATGTCCTACCGCCTTTAGTTTTCGCCGTAGTTATGCTCCTTGGTGGTTTATATATAACTCCTAAATTCGTTATATCCGATTTCATCACATTATTGGGGGGAGTTGGTCTGTTTTTAGTTCTGAACTACATCGGATTATTCAAATCAAGGTTGCCTGAACCATTCTCCAACGATTACAGGGGTTTGGCGAAAGAAATCAACTACTACACCATGACATTCGTATCGATTTTGGTGATAGTTTTATTCTATATTCTTTACTGAGATATCGATAACAGTGTCTTGGGATTCCAGCTCATCGGTGAGCTTTTCAACACTTGTGTCTATATTACTGATATCGATAACGGCTATCAGTACAGCTTCCGTAGGACTGATCTCCTCCCCCTCGTTGAACAATATATTGACTTTGTGTTTTCCTAAAATACCGCTTATATTGGATAATGTTCCGGGTTTTTCTTTTAATACCATTTCCATTTCGACTAGTTCCTTTCCGGGAAGTGCAACCTGTTCCAACCTAGCTTCCTTCACTTCAGGACTGACTTCTAGGATAAAATAAGAATCTTTGACTAGACCCAAATCATATGCACATTCTGTAGGTAATTCGATCTTACCATCTTCATTTATCTTCAATATCTCGTAATAGGTCATGAAAGATAATAACAATTAAGATTAATAAATGCAACGTTAGAAATCGGATAATATTCGTACACGGGGAATCTTATTTAAAAGTTCAATCTATATCGGTTTACAGGATGAAGAAACCTATTTACTACGGTTGGATCGTTGTCATAGGTGCTTTTCTAGCGCTTTTAGTTTCTAGTCTGCGAAGCTACAGCTTCGGAGTGTTCATCGACCCACTTACTGCTGATTTTGGATGGCCTAGAGCACCCTTGACCTTGACTTACTCGCTTTCCCTATTAGTCACTTCTTTTTTGGGCATAATCGCTGGATCCTTGAGCGATAGATACGGAGTCAGGAAAGTGATGATAGTAGGCAGCGTTCTCGTGATCGCAGGGTTCGTATTCAGTAGCATGATAACCTCCCTAGTTCAACTCTATATGGCATTCATCTTGATCGGGATCGGATCAGCAGCTTTTTACATACCGGTCACTACCGCTGTTACACGATGGTTTTCCGAAAGAAGAGGATTGGCCATCGGTATAACCGTATCCGCTTTAGGTATCGGTATGGCGTTCTTTCCCCCTATATTAGAAAGGTCCATCGATGGGTTTGGCTGGAGGAGCACTTTCTTGATCGCAGGGTTAGTTTCACTGATACTTCTGTCGATATCTATATCGATCATGAAACATCCACCCGGAGATGATGATGGTGAAGAAGAAGCGGTTGATGACGATGGATCATCCGATTTCACACTCAAGATGGCTCTCAAAGCCAAATACTTCTGGTTGATCTACTTCATGTTCTTGATGGCACAGTTCTCGGCCTTGAGCGTTACCGTTCACATAGTACCCTATTCTACGGATATAGGGATACCGAGCCTTTATGCAGCCACGTTACTTACCGTTATAGGAGTGTTCAACATCGGTGGACGACTGTTTGGGGGCATCACTTCGGATAAGATCGGTGTTATCAAGGGAACTTCGATATTTTTCTTTATACAAGGAATAATGATCATACTAATCCCCCTCTCAGATGGTCTGTTTATGCTTTATTTAGTCTCGATCATTTTCGGGGTCTCTTACGGAGGATGGGTCATGATATATCCGGTGATAGTGTCATATCTATTCGGAGATAAAAACTCTGGGGCTATACTGGGGGCCCTGGGAACCGTTGCTGGTATAGGAGGAGCTTTAGGACCATATACCGCCGGATACATCTACGACCTAACTGGAACTTATGATCAAGCCTTTATATTGAGTGGAATCATGACCTTTTTATCTTTACTGCTTTCTCTGGTTTTTCTAAAGTTCTACTCCCATGAAGGGGTTAGAGCCAAATGATGAAATCAGTAACTATTATATATCATTATTAAATACTAATAGCAAGAGGTTGTAGGATGGAACATGCATCTTTAGCTAGCAGGATAGTTGCTTATCTGATCGATGCAGTGATTCTAGTAGTGATTTTGTTTTCTTTATTCATGCTGTCCTTCTCTATGATGTCCACTGATAGAGCAGTTCAAATTGTACGGGAACAGACAGAGCTCGGATTAGACTTACCGCTTTTTCTTTTGTCCAGTATCGTGATAGTTGGATATTTTACGATCTTCGAATCATCCAATGTATGGGGAGCTACTCCCGGAAAGAGGTTTGTAGGTATCGAAGTAGTGTATGAATATGGAGATGTAACATTCTTTAGGTCTTTTCTTAGAAATGTTACCAGGATATTGTGGTCCTTACCATGCATCGGTCTGATCATAGTACTGATCAACGTCGTGTTGATAGCAGATTCTAAGATGAGGATGGGGGATATACTAGCTGGGACTAATGTAGTGAAGAAAAAATCCGATCTTGTATATACATCGAGTAATTTAGGCCAAGATCCATGGGTTTAGAGTACTTTGGTATAGACATATGGTTCAGGTATAGAGATGCGACCATAGAATCGAAGTGAACGAGCTTCACGGAGGGTATTATATGGCATTCACAGTAAAAATCGTAATATCTTATGAAATTTTCCGGATTCTAGTTTTCATCATTCGTTTCTAGGGAATAACAGAACTGGTACAGTTGATAGACGTGCAACTTCTTTCGCTGTACTTCCGATTATCATCTCTTTGATAGTGCCTTTTCCACGATTAGGTAGGCAAATCAAAGACGCTTTTTCAGATTTTGCGGTTTTAGATATAGTCTGAGATGCGGTGCCCAGTTTTACTTTATAATCGATATTGTTGATGTGATCCAGCTTTTCAAACTTCTTCTTGACCTTCTCCAACTCTACTTTTCTTTTTTTCTTTTTCTCTTTAAGCTCTTTTTCCGAACCGCTGCTCTCTATGACAGAGAGTAGGAACATCTCTTTCATGGGCATCTTACTTTTGTAAATCGATGAAAAAAGTCTTTTTGAATCTATAGAGAAGTCCGTCGGAAATAGTACTTTTTTGGTGATATCATCGACCTTATCCGAATGCTTAACCTTTTCGATGAAGATTGGAGTTGTGGCTTTTCTTATTATATCATAAGCTGTGCTGCCCAAAAATACGTTTTTTATGATGCCTTTTCCGTGTGAACCGATGAGTATCATAGCGTTCTCATTTTCAGCGAATGAAGTTATCTCTTCAGAGGGGAAACCGAGTCTTGCATCGGTTTTAACCGAATCGAAACCCATCTCTTCAACTTTACTTTTTATACCTTCTAACCTTTTCTGACGATTCTCTTTGATAGTAGGACTGTATGTACCGCCTCTAGTGATATCAACTACATACGTAATGATGACCTTCTCGGTCCCTAAACTCTTGAGTTCGGGAAGTCTTTTTAGCAGCTTTTGCGACTCCTTCGAGAAATCATACGCTAACACCAATTTCTTCGGGAACATCTTTAATAAATTGTTGTCAGAGATATTTATATCTTTTATTTTTTTTTAGGTGACTACCATTCATCATCCGTCCTTTCAGGCTCTAATTGACCATCTTCATGTATTCTTTCAAATGTATTGCTTTCAGATCCACTTCCATCGTCCCATTCATGGGGGCTGTGTTGATACCTTTCCTCACCGACAGTCGGTCTCTCTTCTTCCTCGTATGTATATTGACCTTCCTGATCTCCTTTTACTTTCAACCCTATGATAGAGATCAATATAACTGCAGCTAAAACAACTGCAAGTATCCACCAGTAATCTAATAAAAAGTGTGGTTCACGTTCTTCTTCTAATCCTTGATCTTGGAAGGCGTATATATCTCCATCCCATGTAGAAACGTATATCGTTCCAGAATCAGAGATTTGTGGGAAATAAGTCACATTCTTTTCGAATTGATGTTCCCAGACTAAAGTTCCATCAAGGTCAAAAGCATAAGTGTCTTCCACTTTTAGCATTTCACTACTTAAGTTATAGTTTCCAAAAATTATTCTTTTATTATCCTCTATCTCCATCAAGGGATGAAAACGTTGGCTCATATCATCTATTTCCACTGTAGCATTCCATCGTTCTTCTCCATCTTCCGATATTTCACTTAAAGTAAGATTTTGATCGTCCGAAGATGCTAGAACAAATATTCTTTCGTCTATCACCTTGAAATTTCTAATGTTTCCTAGATGTGTGAAATTACGAGACCAGATGATTTCTTCCTCTGCGTTTAATTTGTACATGGTCTTGTCATTTAGCAAGTAAATATCTTCTTTAACAAAATCAGAATCGATCCTTCTGAAGGACTCTTGTTCTTCTATTTCTCTCTCCCATTTTAACTCTCCTTCAGGCGAGAAACAAATAATCTTGTTATCTTCAATACCCCAACCTCCTGTTACTCCTATCAGATTTCCATCAGGACTTATCCTTGTATTATATGAGAAGGCGAAACCTAGGTCTGTTTCCGTCTGCCAAAGCTCTTCTCCTTCCTTGGATATCTTGATTATTTGATCTTCAGATAAAATATATACGCTGTTGTCATCACCGACTATGTATCCAACTGAGTACGGGTCGGAATCTAAGGTTTTTTCCCATATGGATGTTCCATCGTCAAGGTCGATAAGATGCATTTTGAATTCCGTAGTTTCCTCATCTCTTAGATATGTAAGAATATAACCATCGATAGTTCTTTGACGTTCTACTCTACGGTTATACAAAGTTTCGTTAAATTCTCTACTCCAGCGGATCTCTCCGTCTCCCTCTAGAAAATGTAAAGTGGTTTCATTCATAGCTAAAACCTGATCACCTTCAACAGCCGCTACCAAAATTTGATCATCGCTTAAATTAACATTCCAAAGCGGTTCTTGATCAAACGGTGAATCTTCTTCAGGTTCGGCTGAAGTCTGAGAAACGTTTACTGAGGGTATCACGACCACTGAAAGCAGCAATAATGTCGAAATCAATATCACAGCTTGCTTTTTCATCTTATCCCGTGAGATGAATATTAGTGTGTATATTTATTTTTTCGGTTTTCCAACAGAACATTGTACTACATTTGTACCCCCTCTTTTTTATAGTTTCGATATTTCAATTCTAGCAACTAGGTTATTATTAAAACTAATACAGTTGCTGGATTAAATCGCAAACTATTTGTTCCTGTTTGGTTGGGTTTTTAAGCGTATGGTCGCAGGGTCGATTCTAATGAAGGTATTACCACCATATAAAATGAAAAGCTATTTATATAGGATACTCTTCGAGCGTGATTGGAGACCATCTCCATGCAGGAAGGAAACCGAGAAATTTCAAAACGGTCTAAGCTGTGTTCAAGGTTCTCCAGCAACAGTAATTTTTTTGATAATTTCACCGTCAGTGATGATATGAACTTTCTGCGAAAAATGTAAGTCTATCAGAATATATGTAACTATAGGTAGGGAAATATATGAGTAAAGAAAAAGAAGAAAACTCAGACCTCGAATGTTGGGATGTTGAAACTAAAAAGAAGAAGGGAGGCGTGTGTTTGATACCGGAGAGATGTAAGGGCTGCGGTTTTTGTATAGAATTCTGTCCAGTCGGTGCCCTCAAATCATCCGATGACACCACCGAGAAAGGTTATCATCCTCCGGAGATGACAGAGGGCTGTATTTTATGTGGTAAATGTGAGAAGATATGTCCAGAATTCTCAATTTTTTTAAAAGAGGAGGATGAATAGAATGATGAAAGCAGGAACGCATTTCTTGGATGGAAATACAGCTTGTGCGGAAGGAGCTATCGCCGCTGGTTGTACATTTTTTGCCGGTTACCCGATCACACCGGCCTCAGAGATATTAGAAAGGATCGCTAACCGTTTCCCAGAAATACATGGTAGTTATCTTCAGATGGAAGATGAACTGGCCAGCATAGCTGCGATACTAGGTGCATCTTGGGCTGGAAGAAAAGCTATGACAGCCACATCTGGACCCGGTTTCAGTCTTATGATGGAAAACTATGGATTGGGATTGATGACGGAAACCCCGTGTGTTATAGTCAACGTCATGCGGGGCGGACCTTCAACTGGTTTACCTACTAAAGTCGCCCAGGGAGATGTCAATCAGACTAGATGGGGGACCCATGGGGATGTTGGTGTGGTAGTTTACGTACCATCATCACCGCAGGAGATGTTCGATATGACTATTCAAGCTTTCAACGCGGCGGAAAAATACCGGCTTCCAGTGGTTGTTCTATCTGATGAGATGGTGGCACATATGACCGAAAAGGTCGAGATACCGGAAAAGGATGAGATAGAGATCGTTAACAGGAAGAAACCTAGAGATCCGCCTGAGGAATTCTTACCTTACAGTCCAGATGAGGATCTCGTTCCTCCTATGGCGAACGCAGGAGATGGGTATTCAGTTCACGTTACGGGTTTAACTCACGATGAAGAAGGACATCCTTCGGTCGATGAGAAGACCCAGAATTTACTCGTTACAAGATTGATAGATAAGATCAGGAAGAATGCTGATGATATATTAGAATACGACGAGTACAAGATCGAAGATGCCAAAAAAGTTGTAGTTGCTTACGGGAGTGTTTATAGAGCGGCCATCGAAGCTGTGGATATGGCTAGAGAGAAAGGTTACAAAGTGGGGTTACTAAGACCGAAAACTATCTGGCCTTTCCCAGAGGAAAGGATATATGACCTTGCCAAAGAAGGAGTCGATTCATTCCTAGTAGCTGAGATCAACTTCGGTCAGATCGTTTTCGAAGTGGAACGATGTACAGCTGGAGCCGCTCAGACGTATTTAGCACCAAAGATGGGCGGCAGTATTCATACGCCTGAAGAGATATTGGAAAGAATAGAAGCTATCGAAGAGGGAGAGATCCCTCCTTTTAAGGAGTGATATATATGAGTATAAGAAAAAGTAGAGATTGGTTCTCACCTGATTATATGGATCAAAAACCGGCCAAAGGAGCTGCTTACGGTAAACATCCGCTTGATGGATATCTGAGAAAAGATAGGATCCCGCATATATGGTGTCCAGGCTGTGGTTTAGGAGTGATATTGAACTCATACCTTAGAGCTTTAAAGGATTCCGAGATCGCTCCGGAAGATACCGCTGTTGTTTCGGGTATCGGATGCAGTGGTAGAGCTGCCGGATATGTTGATGTAGATTCATTCCACGTTACACACGGTAGAGCGATACCCTTCGCCACTGGTTTGAAAGTCGGTAACCGTGATCTGATAACAACCGTTTTCAGCGGTGATGGTGATCTTTTCGCTATCGGTGGTAATCATTTCATACACGCCGCTAGACGTAACGTGGATTTCAACGTGATATGTGTTAACAATTTCAACTACGGTATGACAGGTGGCCAGGCCGGTCCAACAACTCCCACAGAAGCAGAAACTTCCACGACACCATGGGGTGGATTCGAGCAGCCCTTCAATTTACCTGCAGTTGCTGCGGGGTCCGGGGCAGTTTACGTGGCGCGGTGGACTACATATCATGTAGAACAGCTCATAAAATCGATGGAAAAGGCGCTTGAAAAGAAAGGTTTCTGCTTCATAGAAGTACTATCCCCATGTCCGACCGGTTATGGGCGTAAAGTCGGATTGAAAACGGGTAAGAAAACTATGACCCATTTCAAAGAGAACAGTGAAATAGACCATGATGCAGACCTTGCAGATGTAGCTTTGGATCCAAATGACCCCAACTCCAAGATAATAGTAGGTGACTTCGTGGATAGGGAGGCTCCTACTTATCAAGACGTGCGCGGTAAGGTTTTTGAGGAAGCTAGGAAGAAACTGGGGGTGGAATGATGAAGAGAGAGATACGGTTCTCAGGATTTGGTGGTCAGGGTATCATATTGATGGGACATATCCTAGGAAAAGCAGCGGTTTTGGATGATAAAGACGTAACATTGACCAAGAGCTATGGACCTGAAGCAAGAGGTGGAGCCTGCAGTACAGATATAATAGTAGCTGACAGCAGGATTAATTACCCCCAGGTCAGGAAACCAGACGTACTTGTATCCATGTCTCAATCAGCCTTGGATACTTATCTTTCTAAACTGGACGAAGATGGCACGTTGATCATCGATACTGGATTGGTAAAAAGTGATCGTGAACACGTGGGTTTACCAGCGACTAAGATCGCTGAGGAAGACCTCGGGTTGAGGATGGTTGCCAATATAGTCATGTTGGGCTACTTCACCGCTAAAACCGGATTCGTCGGTAAAGAAGCTGTAGAAGAAGCCATCGCTGATCTAGTTCCAAAGGGCACGGAAGAGAAGAACTTGAAAGCCTTCAACATGGGATACGAAGAAGGTAGAGAGTGATCTAACAAGGATCGATACCGTCTTCTTCTAGAGTGAAGAGGTAGAGGGCGAAGGAAGTCAACCAGTGTGAGCCCCGGTAATCTCTAGAAAAGGTCTGTTTAAGTCCTTGTACAGCATGATTCTCAGCACTATCTAAGAAAATATCTTTATATCGATGCTCTTCAGGCAGACCCCTACCGATACTTGATAAACACCATGCTTTTGAAAGGTTAAGACCTATTAGATGAAATTTCATCAACTCGTCGAGTTCCACTTTTAACGGCTCTAGTATGGGATGCTCAGACGAAAGTTCTGGTAGAAACTCGTTCAGCCAATCTACGAATTCTTCCTGATCTAGAACTCTATGCATCAGATCCGCTTCTACAAGAGAAGGTGAAAGGAAATCCCAGCCTACCGGTTCGTAATCGATGGGAGCGGAAGTATCTTTCATGAAAAACTCTCTTGACTTTTCTTCGACTTTGGCTTTCAGATTTTGATTTTCCATGATCTCTGCATAATCCCAAAAAGCCCCTAAAGCAAAGGCCGAATTCCCATGAGTGCCCACTCTCAGCGGATGTTCCTGTTCTAAAAATCTACTCTGTATAAGTTCAAGGAGCTTGTTTTCTAAAGGTTTTAGGTTTCTTTTCCATCTATCAGCCTGTTCGTCATCCCATAATTCCAACTCGATCATCAAACGCATGAACCATGCCCAACCGTACGGTTTTTCAAAATCCCTGTTTTCATCGAAGTAAAGCTTTTCTTTTTCCGCTTTTTCTTCAGTGAACTGCTTATCTAATTTCTTAATAATCTCGTTTTTCAACGGATGATCATCTAACAATCTCAACTGTCGGATCAAACTCCATTGACTGTGAACTGCCGAGTGCCAGTCGAAGCAGCCATAGAATATCGGATGCT
>JBNJDY010000016.1:0-31435 GCA_051745305.1 Thermoplasmatota archaeon | reverse complement strand
AAATTCGATTTGTCTCTCATCCGTTCATGTTCTGTTTGATACGGAAGAAAAGCATATAAGCAAACATGCTATTGACATCTTTGACTAAATAGATACCACACATGAAAGAGGAAGAGGTTAGAACATGAACTTTCACGATAACGAACTCAAGCCCTTATCCGGCTGCGCACACGGAGGTGTGCTCCGCCCAAATCTTTCCCAAACAATCGACTTCAGATACGAGCGTGACGTTATAAAAAATATTTTCTCTGGTATAAAAATTCAAGTGCGGTGAAGAATTTGATGTATAAAATAATACTATTAGATGCAGATGGAACATTATTTGATTATGATAAAGCTGAGAGATTTGCTCTTGAACAAGCATTGAAACAATATAATTATAAAGGTGATTTTAATAAGATAAGAACAAGATATAGAGATATTAACTGTAACTTGTGGGAAGAGCTTGAAAAGGGAACTATAAAAAAAGATCAGTTAAGAACAGAACGATTTTTAAGGTTGTTTAATGAATTTGAATTACAACATGATGTAAATGAATTTAGTAATTATTATCTTGAGAGGCTAGGTAAAGCTAGTTTTCTTATTGATGGTTCAGAAGATATTTGTAAGTATTTAAGCCGAAAGTATAAATTAGTAATATTAACTAACGGAATGAAAGAAGTACAGTTATCTAGATTAGGACAATCGTCAATTAAACAGTACATAAGTGATATAATAATTTCAGAAGAAGTAGGAGTTAATAAACCTAATCCTTACATTTTTGAGTACACATTAGATAGATTAAACCATGGTGATAAAGATAGTGTTATTATAATAGGAGACTCACTAACTTCAGATATTCAAGGTGGAATTAATTTTGGAATAGATACATGTTGGTTAAATCTAGACAATGCTTATAATGAAACTAATATAAAACCCAAATACAGTATTAATTCATTAGATGCTATCGCTGATATTTTATGAAGAAGGACGAGAAAATACTTCATATAACAGCAAGGTTTACGGCCCCACTATCGTTGCGCCCAAATTGATTTGCCAAGCGCAGTCGCGCTAAGGCTCATCAACTTCGTAAACCTGCGGGACGTTATACATAATCCCCTTCGTGGTTGCGCTGTTTTCGTACTGAAGCTATTTTAAATTAAAAAATTTGATTATTATTCAGAAAGGAGGTGTTAAGGAGATTTATAGAATCGATCTAGAGATTTATAGACATTAGATCTGTGGTCTGCAGTTATAACGACCATTTTTTCATTGTTTATAGAAATTATAACTCTATAGTTTCCAGCCCTTATTTTATAAAGGTCATACCCCTTTTAATGGCGATAAATAATGTTCAGGAAATTCAGAAGCCTCCTCGACCTTCTTTATTATCCTTTCAGCTATATGTTTATCTAGATTTTCTAAATCTTTTTCAGATCGGTCGGTCCAAATTATTTTCATTCAGTCGACCCTAAAAATTTTGAACGAATATCCTCATGGGATTTAACACGACCTTCTTTCAAGTCGTCTAGTCCCTCTTTGATCCTTTCTTCGAATTCTGGTCTCAATTCACGCCCATAAAGTTTTTCACGAATAGCATCTCTTGCAAACTCGCTAAAACTAGCGTATCCAAGCTCATTCATGTATTTTTTTATATCCTCGTCCATATTTTCAGGGATTTTAATTGGATGGGCTATCATTTGTATCACTATATATTACTAAGTATTACAATGTTAATAAACTTTACGTTCAACTAGATAATTGGGTTTATTATTTTCACACTCCCTTTCTTTAAATATTTACTTCAGTACGAAAACTATCACGATGGTAACTCTTCGTAATTTAACAGGTTAAATTACTCTGTCTAGCGACTCGCTTAACTGGGTGCATATGTGCTACGGGTCTCCGCTTCGCTCCGACCAAATCGTGAGCTAATCCCTCCGGAGATCGCATTTATCCATACTATCTATAAGCTTTTTTTCTATGTTCTACGGTAAGTATACTGATGGTATTTTCAAATATATCAAAAAATACTCTGTAATCACCAACTCTTAATCTCCATACCCGATCACTTGCAATATATTTTGTATTATTATGTTGCCTTGGATCTATACCATACGTATTTACTTGCCTTCTAAATTCAGCCATTTTAATTTTAATTCTATTTTGAATTTCAGGAGGCAAACCTTCGAGTTTTTCGGTGAATTTTTGCTTTGCTTCAAAGTAGTATTCAGAGGATGTCATCTAGTGGGCTTCCCTCTTGTTTTCTTGCAATTTCGATTTCTTTTTTTACTTTGTCAGAAAGTTCTTTCTCCTCTATGTTTCTTAAAAGATTTCTAAGAAGCTCGCCTCTAGAGGTATAATCTCCTTTTTCAACAAGTTCATCGATTAGTTTTATTTGATCGTTTGTCGCTCTGAAACTAATTGTTTTTGTAGCCATATCATGTATACTATTGTATATTATGGTATATGTAATTTGCGGTCTCCTCGTTTCAAATAGCTCACGACTCTCGGGATTTAATAAGTTAAATCCCTCGTACTCCAAGTGTTCATGTCGCTTAACTGAGTGCATATGTGCTTCGGGGTTCGTATCCAACCACCCAAATCGTTCATCCCTTCACGATTTTGCATCATACCCCAGCCCGTTATCCCGAAATTGAAAGAGCACTTTGGCCTCCTTGTTAGAGTTGGACTTTTTAAAAATAGATATATATAGCATTTAATACCAATTTATAACGTTTAGTATGTCAACCCAAGTGAATGTTAGGTTAAACGAGCATCTACTACAAGAAATTGACGCTATCACTAAAGTGCTTCATGTTTCAAGAAGTGAATGGCTTAGGAATATCATAGCTCACGCTGTAAAAGAAGAAGCTCTTAATTTGAGGGAAGCTATAGCTTTGGAGTATGCTAAAGGGCACATATCTGAAGAAGAATTAAATGAACTCCTTGGCTCAGAATCTGAAGATGTCAAATTCATCGTAAAACATCTAGAAGAGGGAAAAGAGAAGATCGATAGATTAGTAGAGAAGTAAAATTGATGAAGAATTCTTTTGCTGTTGATACTCTTTAAACTTATATCATTCTTTTGCCTTTTCAGCGACCTTTCCAATATAGACAGCAGCAAAAACTGCTATTATCGTCACGATAACTGCATAAACTAATAACGCTATTATTGTGTCTCCAGGTGTAAAATATCTTTTAAATATTTCCTGAATAGCACTGTTCCATGCTAACGCTGCTATCAATCCAAAGGTTGCTGTTATCAAACTAGCCAATTTTTCTATCACCTCAACCTTCATATCTTATCCCTGATCATCCTAAAATATTATTAAAAATATATATAGTTTATCGCTTTGTTTTACCTTTTAAAAAGATATGGATCATTTCTTCTAAGAGAAGTAAAAAATTGGAAGACAGATCGAAATTAGAAGAGGGGACCTTAAACCAAATGATTTAGCTATTATGATCCTGATCTTTCCCTGTTTATTGTTATCCATCGAAGTTCCTTGAATTTTTGCAAACTCTTTCCTCAACAAAAAAATATATTTTAGACAGGTTATCATTTGCCATCGATAATATCCAGCTTTTGTCCCCCATATCTGACTTCAATCTATGATGTGGAAGTTATATCTAAGGTCATAGAGGCGATATCTACATCTTTCTCTTTTCTTAAATCTTCTAGAATCTTCCTGCTGAGTCTATCATGTAATTCTCTCCTGCTCCTAGCATCCGTTATGTACCTAATATTTAGGTCTATCCAGTTATCAGTTATCTTAATATACACAGAAGGTTCGACCGCTTTTTTTGAGATGTAATATTTTTTCTGTAGTCCTATAAGTTCTTCTGCAGCTTTTTTTGCTAGGGAGGTAGTTTCCTTTTTAGTTATATTTTCTATTATCTGTATCGCTCTCTTCCAATTGGATTCGTATTTGATCGGTATATTTATTTCATCCCACAGAAAATTGTTATCTTTAGTGTAGTTGGTTATAGGATCCGATATGATCACTTTGTTTGGTACTGTAACAACCCTCCCCGTGGGTTGATCTCCATCTACCCATCCTTTTATCTCCAAAAGGGTCGTAGAAAGTATGCCTATATCGATCACATCACCGAATCTTTCATCAATCTCGACCCTATCACCAACCGTATAAAGATTGGTTAAAAATATCAGCATACCTCCTAAAAAACTTTTAAAGAAATCCTGCAGAGATATTGCCACTCCAGCTGCTATAAGGCCGTAAGTAACGAGTAAAGCCTGAGGGTCTTCTATCCATATACTGAATAATATAGCGATAAAGGTAAATATATAGAGTATTGAAACGACTTTTCTAAAAGAGTATCTAGTTTTCGTCTCTTTGATCTTTTGGGAAACGGTTTCCTCCAATATCAGTTTGAAAAAGAAATAAATTATAGTGAATGAGAGAGCAGAAAAAAATAGATTCGTGACTACATGTCTAGGATAACTCAGAGATATAAACCAAATCCCTGCAGTAATCAGTGCGAGTATTATTTGATTAATGACTTTTTTGATCATCCCGTAGTGATATTGGATAAGTTATACTAATTTTTTGTTGAAACATTCTAGGTGATCATCATCTTAGGCCTTAAATGATGATGAGTTCGATAGGAACAAATTCTTTTTTTAAATAGAGATGCCCCCATTGCGAGGAAGATATAGAGAAGTTGTGGGATCTCCGGATATCAAAGGAATTTTCACAAAATTCTTGTGAAACTACAAGAGTAAACATCACCAAATATGTACTATCGAAAACCTGTTGCTCATAGGCTTCTCTTATATATCCAACCATATTCTTATGCTAGGAGGTGGAAAACGACTCTTCCATGGTCTTAATTTTTTCACCTCAACTCCTTAACCAGGACACCCACCTTATCTCTACATCTATAATTATATGCTATCGTATATTCAACGTTCTCGAACGGGTCCGCAGCGAGGGAACATTTTCCTTCTTGGAATGCCTTTCACTCGCGTTTGATAAGAAGCAACGGACTTATTTGTTTCCTGTTCTAACGTGTACTGAATGTATTTTTGTTTTTTAAATTACTTAAAGATTTACTTTACCGGGCTGTTTCGGGAAAAGAACTGTATCTTTAACATCATCAAGACCGCATATATATCTTGTCAGACGTTCGATACCTAGTCCGAAACCAGCAGAAGGTGGTAATCCTCTTTCAGCTATATCTAAATATTCTTTAAAATCCTCTAGATTTAGACCATGTTCTTCAAGCCTCTTTCTTATTCTATCCGGTTCGTGTTCTCTTTCTCCTCCTGATAGAGCTTCCCCATAACCTTCTGGATATATCATATCCATATCTCTCAGTATCCCGGGCCTCGATGAATCTTCTTTATCATAAAATTCCCGGTCTTCTGATGGAATATCTACAATCCAAAAAGGATCATTTTTCTCTTGAGATAGAACTTCTTCAAATATCCTACCGAATTTGTTGTAAGCATGATGATATTTTATCCTCTCAAAAGGGACGTCAGGGACCTTTAATTCTCTATCGAAAAATTTCAGTTCCTCTTTATTTTCTTCATTTATTTTAGAGATAATGTGAGTAATGAGTTCTTCTCCTAATTCGATCACATCTTCTCTAGTCGCCCGAGCTATCTCAAGGTCGAGTTGAGTGAACTGGATCAGGTGTTGACCTGTTTCAATTAGCTCTATCGGTTCCAATCTTACATTAGGTGAAAAAGTGAATATTTTATCAAAGGATAATAGAGCTACCTGCTTATGGAGTATCATACTGCGAGTGAGTTGGTATCTTCCATCGTAGTATTCGAAATCTGCTCTTCCTGTTGCATGTCTGAGAGGATCGGTTTCAGGAGATATTATCACAGGAGATATTTCAACAAAATCTTTTTGCCTCAAAAAGTCACCAATTATTTTTTTAAGAGAACTTTTAATTTTCACAGTTTCTTTCAATTTATCATCTAAAAACCTTTCGTACTTTTCGTTATCCATCCTGTTAACCCCTATCAATTCGTTTAATTTTAAATAACAGCTAGATAAGCGATATTTATTGTTTTTTATACAATATCACTCCTAGGAAACATTGAATTTATATCACACCACCCTTTTATCCCGTATCATGAAACGGATATTGATCGGAGTCGCTTGGCCGTATGCTAACGGGCCAATACACATAGGACAGGTCGGAGGATGCTATTTACCGCCGGACATATTCAGACGATATAATAAGATGAACGGCAACGAGATACTCATGGTATCCGGTTCCGATCAGCATGGAACACCTGTGACGGTAACTGCTGAAGAAGAAGGCCTCACTCCTAAGGAAACCGCTGAAAAGTATCATAATATCAACAGTAAAGCACTCGAAGATTTAGGTGTGGAATTTACTTTATTTACATACACGATGAATTCAACACACAAAAGGGTTGCTAAGGATATATTCAAAACTCTTCATAAGAAGGATTACATATATCGTGACACCATGGAAACCTTCTACTGCCCAGAATGTGAGAAGTTCCTCCCAGACAGATATGTCATGGGGAAGTGTCCAAACTGCGGTCAAGAAGATGTGAAGGGTGATCAATGCGACGAATGTGGGTTACTTCTAGATCCAGAAGACTTGATCTCTCCGAGATGTATGTTCTGTGGAGGAGAACCAAGTCTAAAAGAGAGTGAACATTTCTTCCTAAAATTATCCGCATTCCAGGAAGCACTTGAAGATTATATAGGGGATAAGGATTACTGGAAAAATCATGTACTGAACTTCACCAAGAGTTGGTTGGATCGTGGTCTTGAAGATAGACCGATATCTAGAGATATGGAATGGGGGATATCTGTTCCGGTGGAGGGTTATGAGAAAAAGAAGATCTACGTTTGGTTCGAGGCTGTCATCGGTTACCTATCGACTTCGATACTCTGGTCTGAAAGAACCGGTGGAGATTGGGAGAAGTTCTGGAAGAACCCGGATTGTGAGCATTATTATTTCTTAGCCAAGGACAATATACCGTTCCATACGATCATATGGCCTGCTATGCTCATGGGTTATGACGAAGAATTGAACCTACCTTACGACGTACCCGGAAACCAGTACATGCGTTTAGGTGGGGAGCAGTTCTCAACCAGCAGGGGAAAAATCGTTTCACTCCCCGATGTTTTAAAGAATTTCGACGCAGATGCTATCAGGTATTACATAACGATGATCATGCCTGAACTCAAGGATACCAACTTCACATGGGAGGACTTCGCAGAGAAGAACAATTCAGAACTGGTTGGAAATTTAGGAAATTTTATCCATAGAGTTTTATCATTCACACACTCCAAGTTTGGATACATCCCAGAAGCCGATGAACTGAATGACAGGGATGAAGAGATATTGGAAACCATTCAAGAAAAAGTAAAAAAAGTAGGTAAAAACCTCGAAGGTAGAAAGTTCAAAGACGGCTTGAAGGCACTCTTAGAATTATCTAGAGAAGGTAATCGTTATTTCAACGACCAGGCCCCGTGGTTTGAGATCAAAGAAGATGAAGACAGGTGCAAGACCACGCTGAATATAGCACTTCGTATCGTTAAAGCCATATCCGCTGCAGGAGCACCTTATCTACCCAACAGTATGGATAAATTGTGGACTATAATAGGTGAAGAAGGAAGTATCCATGAAGCATCATGGGACCAGGCATTTGAAGATTTGAAAGTAAAACACGAGTTAAAAGAGCCTGAACCACTTTACAAAAACATAGATTTAGACGATTTGAAAAAGGAGGAAAAGATCATGGAAGAGCTATCTAAATTAGATATGAGAGTAGGAGTTATCAAAGAGGTCAAAGAACATCCAAACGCAGATAAATTGTACATAACTAGAGCGGAGATAGGAGATGAAGAAAAAACTTTAGTCGCAGGACTGAAGCCCTATTACAATAAAGAAGAAATGGAAGGCAAGAAGATCGTAGTTTTGATGAATTTAGAACCTGCTAAACTTAGAGGCGTAACATCTGAAGCTATGATGCTGGCGGCACAAGAAGGTGATACAGTATCACTTTTAGAACCAAAAGGAGAAGTTGGTGCACAGATCAAGGGTTCTAAAAAAGGTGCTGAAGAGATATCTTTCAACGATTTCCAAAAGCTAGATCTGAAAGTCGGGAGATGGGAAGATGATAGGATTTTTGCCGGAGAACAACTCATTCCACATGAGACTGAAAGGTTCGACGGTACAGCTGCATTTTTGGTCAAAGACGGAAAGGCGGTAGTGTTATCCGATAATGAATGTCCAGTTGGCTTAGATAAGCAATTAAAACCCGGCAGTAAAATAATGTAACTTGCTCCAATCGTAAGGTATATATCGGATATGCTTAATAGGACATTTCGCCGATGAAAGACAGATTTGGTAGAGAGATAACAAACATCCGTATTTCCATCACCCAACGATGTAATCTAGAGTGTTTTTACTGTCACGAAGAAGGAGAAAACGGTTTAAATAAAGGAGTGCTCAACCTCGAAGATTTAGGGCCTATACTCAAAACCGCAGAAAAACTAGGTATGTTAAAAGTAAAGTTTTCTGGGGGAGAGCCGTTGGTACATCCCGATATAGTCCAGATAATATCATTAGCAGATGATTACATGGATGAGATCTCACTAACAACCAATGGTATTTTACTACCCGAGTTAGCGGAACAATTGAAAAAGGCCGGCCTTGACAGAGTCAACGTCAGTCTAGATACATTGGATAAAGAAACCTATGAAAGGCTTACCTGCTACGATCAGTTAGATAAAGTCAAAGAGGGGATCAAAAAAGCGGTTGATACGGGACTATCCCCTATCAAGATCAACATGCTATTGATGGATGGTATCAACGATGATGAAATCGAAGATATGATCGAGTTCTCGGCGAGTTCGGGAGCTATACTGCAGGTAATCGAGATGACGTCTAGTGTAGAAAATATAGATGACGATACGTTCTCCAAGTACCATAAACCTCTTGATGAGTTAGCCAAGGAATTAGAGGATAGAGCTATCAATGTAAAAGAAAGAAATATGCACTCCCGCAAGAAATATTTTTTAAAAGAACCTGAAACACAGGTTGAGCTCGTGAGGACAATGCACAATACACAATTTTGTGATAACTGTACCAGGCTTAGAGTGACATCGACAGCCGAACTAAAACCGTGTCTTTTAAGAACTGATAACCATATAAACATAAGAGATGAGCTTGATAAAGGACTGCCTTTGAAAGAAAAATTCATAGAGGCAATCTACAATAGAGAACCATATTGGCGTGATTGAAGATGGAAGATAAAATAAGGGTAATTAATGAAGATTTTTCTATAGATGAAATAAAAGAGGAGATAATAAGTGACGATGTCGGTGCCGTGGTAGTTTTTAATGGTGTTGTACGTTCAACAAACAACGGATATAGCGTTAAAAATTTGGAGATCCAGAGATACGAGGACATGACCCTTAATGAACTTAAAAAGGTGAGAGAAGAAGTTATCAACAATTTCAAGATCGATGATATTTACATAATCCACAGGTACGGACTCTTAAAAGTTGGAGATAATATAGTTGGAATCGTTGTAACCGCTCCCCACCGGGATGCGGCCTTCGATGCGTGCCGATACTGTATAGATCGCTTGAAGGAGATAGTCCCGCTTTGGAAGAAAGAAACCACAGAGGAAGGTGAAGACAAGTGGGTGTAGATAAGGGGATGGTCGATATAAGTGAGAAAGAGGTTGTAGAGCGGGAAGCAGAAGCTAAGGGTAAGATCAAACTTGAAAAAAACACTTTACAAGCTATAGATCAAGGAAAGATAAAGAAAGGAGACCCCTTCGAAGCCTCTAAGATATCTGCTATCAATGCGGTTAAGAACACACCGGATTTACTTCCATACTGTCACCCGATACCCGTTGAGGGCGTGGATATTTCATTCGATGTGGGTGAGGAAGATATCGAGATGAGGTGCAGGGTAAAAGCCCCTTACAAAACAGGTGTAGAGATGGAAGCTTTGACCGGTGTTAGTGTTGGGTTGTTAACTATATGGGATATGGTGAAGTATCTAGAAAAAGATGAGAAAGGTCAATATCCATCCACCAGGATAACGGATATAGATGTTGTTGAAAAGATAAAGAAAAGTGAGTGATATTATGGGACATAAAGAGCATAAAAGGGCAGCTCCAGACGATATTCGATGTAAAGTTATAACCGTCAGCGATACAAGAGATAAAGAGACTGACGAATCTGGGAAATTGATAAGAGAGCTACTAGAAGAACATAATATCGGGGTTTGTTCATATTCGATAATACCCGATGAGATGAACATGATAAAGGAAGAACTTGGTACGAAAGATGCCGATGCGTATATAATAAATGGTGGAACAGGGATAAGCAGTAGAGATGTTACACCGGATGCTGTAAGGGATATCGTTGACAAGGTCTTACCCGGGTTTGGAGAAATGTTCCGAAGTTTAAGCTATGAAGAGATAGGTTCTGCAGCATATCTGAGCAGAGCTATCGCAGGTGTGAATGATAAACAAGTGGTTTTTGCTCTACCAGGCTCTAAAGCTGCAGTTGAACTTGGTATGGAGAAATTGATACTTCCTGAACTCGGTCATCTAGTTTACGAGGTGAATAAGTGATGGGTGAACAGCGTCCCTTCGGTGAATTGATCACTTATAAAGATGCCCTGAACACAGTGATGGAGATAACACCTTTGATGGATAAAATCGAGTACGTGTCTCTCAGTGAATCCGTTGGTAGGGTACTCGCAGAGGATGTCAAAAGCGATATGTCTGTACCCCCCTTTGCCCGTGCGGCTATGGACGGTTTTGCAGTAAAAGCTGACGATACCTACGGTGCAGGTAAGTTTGATCCCAATAATTTAGAAGTTACCGGGAACATACATGCAGGTGACAGCCCTGAACTCGTGATTGAAAAGGGTAAATGTACTCAGATAGCCACCGGTGCTCCCATACCTGAAGGGGCAGACGCCGTTGTGAAGGTTGAAAATACGGAGCTCGATGATGGAGGGATAGTGCAGATATACGAACCGGTACATCCGGGACAGAATGTATCGCCAAGGGGAGAAGATATCGACGAGGGCGAAGTCGTTTTGAAAAAAAATGAGTTCCTTACATCTGCTAAGATCGGTGCTTTAGCCGCCATGGGCAAAGAAAAGGTCAAGGTATATCGTAAACCACGTATATGCATTATACCGACCGGCGATGAGGTGGTTCCACCTGGTGATGAATTGAAGCCGGGTCAAATATACGATGTCAACTCTTACACATTGACCAGCATGATACTCCAGAACGGCGGTGAGCCAACGAAAGCAGACATAGTTCATGACACAATCGAAGGACTCAAAGAAGAGATAAAGAAAAAGGCTGGATCCTTCGACATGGTTCTATTTTCTGGTGGGAGTTCAGTGGGAGATAAAGACCTGGTAGTGGATGCAATAAGGTCTATAGGTGAAGTGATATTCCACGGAGTCAAGTTGAAACCCGGTAAGCCGACCCTTTTCGGACGTGTAGATGGAACTTTAGTAATAGGTATGCCAGGCTATCCCACGTCCTGTTTAAATACTGCTCAACAGCTCATAAGACCTGCTATCAGAAAGATGGCTAGACTGCCATCTCCTTCAGAGCGAACAAAGGAAGCTATTTTAGCAAAAAGGATTGTTTCTTCATTGGGTAGACAACAGTACATGACCGTCAAATTGGACGGAGATAAAGCCTATCCCGTTTACAAACAATCAGGAGCCATAACTAGCATGGCACAGGCCGATGGTTATTTCGAGATACCAGAGAATGTGGAATTGGTTGATAAGGGACAGAAGATAACGGTCACATTTTTTTAATTATATAATTTCCTTGAACTCGATCAGAAAAGTAAAAAAGTTCCAGACAACTCACTAACGTTCGCTCCCCATTTTTATCAACTTCATTCACATAAGTTCAATAAGTTTGATAAATGCGGGGGGAGGGATTTGAACCCTCGGATGCCTGTGCAACAAGGTCCTAAGCCTTGCCCCTTTGGCCATGCTCGGGTACCCCCGCAGTGTGATAAAATCATCAGAGTTTACACCCTTCTCTGACGTTGTAAACTCAGAATTATCTTGGTAATAAAACTTTGGGAATCTAACTATCAGCAGAGGCGGACTTTTCTACCGCTTTTGTCCCTCTCGAACTTACCGAATTCTTTCAATTTCTTCAGTTCATCATCGTAAAAGACCGGTCCATCCCTGCACACCTGGTAACCGTTTATAGAGCATGAATCGCATAGACCCATACCGCATTTCATGTACCTTTCCAAAGATGCCTGAACCGGAACGTTTTTTCTGGTAGCGATCTCAACAGTCTTTTTCATCATAGGCTCAGGCCCACAAGTGATAACACAATCGATATCTTCCATCATCTCTTCTACTATCTCGGTGACGAACCCCTCGTGTCCTTTAGTACCGTCGTCTGTTGCCACGTGTAAATGAGTCAAATCTAACAGCTCATCTTCGAAGAGAAGTTCCTCCTTGGTTTCAGCACCTAGGGCACAATTTACGTTTTTACCCTTAGAATCCATATCGACTATCGCGGGTCTTACAGAAGCGCCTCCTATACCTCCTAAGACCGCTAACACATTTTCGGACTCCAATGAATATCCTCTCCCGAATGGTCCTCGTATACCGAGTTTGTCACCTTCTTGAAACTCGTGAAGTGTTTCCGTGGCACTACCAACATTTCGAACCGTGATCCCCTGCACTTCTTCCTGATGTGACAAACTCATGGGAACTTCATCAACTCCCGGGATCCAGACCATAACGAACTGACCTGGATCGATCTCTTTATCCCATTCAAAAAATAGTGATTTGATACTAGGAGTCTGAGTTTTAATCTCGCTTACGGTTACGATATCTATCTTGCTCATCGAATAGGGTATCATCTAAAAATTTAATAGTTTTTCGTACAGTTCTGTTCAACATCAAAACAAAGAGTTTATTTATTCTCGATGATTTGCACATCCATGTCAAATGAAAATCCTAAAGCTGTTATAGAAACGAACAAGGGAACGATCAAGTTAGAGTTGTTCAAAGAAGACGCTCCTAAAACTGTAGAGAACTTTATCAAATACGCTGAAGATGGGTTCTTCGAAGGCCTGATATTTCACAGAATTATAAAGAACTTCATGATCCAGGGTGGAGGTTTGAAACCGAATCTAGAAGTTAAAGAACCCACATATCAACCCATAATGAACGAGGCTAAGAAGAGCGGTCATAAAAACAAAAGAGGTACCATAGCCATGGCTCGAACTTCCGACCCACATTCTGCAACCAGCCAGTTCTTCATAAACACCGTCGATAATCGAGGATTGGACTATGATAAAAACCCTCCAGGATACTGTGTTTTTGGGAAAGTCATAGATGGAATGGATGTCGTAGACGAGATAAAATCGGTTAATACGACGGTCATAGATGGTAGAAACGACGTTCCTACGACCGATATAAAAATCAAAAACGTTACTATCGAGTGAACCTTTTGCTATAAAAAGGTAAACACTTATAATAAAGCTCTATATGGGAAATCTATGTCCCTGATTGATAGTATCAAAGAGTTGAAAGAGGAAAATGATGCGGTCATCGTCGCACATAACTATCAGATCGGAGAGATCCAGGATATCGCTGATTTTGTAGGAGATTCATTCGGATTAGCTAAAAAAGTTGCAGAACTCGATGTTCCCAATGTCATCTTTTGTGGAGTAGAATTCATGGTGGAATCCGCAGTTATACTTAACCCAGATAAAAAAATCATACATCCGGAACTTAAAGCGGGCTGCCCCATGGCTGAGATGGTGGATATAGATGACCTTTTACAGTACAAACAAAAGAATCCAAACACCGCTGTGGTTTCATACGTCAATACCAAGGCGGAAACAAAGGCGGAATCCGACATCTGCTGTACATCTTCCAACGCTGTGAAAGTTGTTGAAAGTGTGTCTAACTCGAAGGTCCTTTTCGTTCCGGATAAGAATCTCGGTAATTATGTAACGAGGTTCGTAAAAGACAAAGAAGTCGAGATTTGGGATGGATACTGCGGTACACATGATAAGATAACTCCAGAGGATGTGATGGAGTTGGTTGACAGATACCCTGATGCTGAGATAGTGGTTCATCCCGAGTGTAAACCGGAGGTCGTGGATATGGCGGATTATGCCGAGTCCACGGCAGGTATATTGAGAAGGGCCCACGAGTCAGATAAAGAACATATGATAATCGGAACAGAAAAAGAGATGGGACACAGATTGAAGAAAGAAGTACCGGATAAGGAATATCACTTCCCGGGTAACCCAACCTGTCAAAACATGAAAAAGATAACCCTAGAAAAAGTTCTTAAATCTCTTGAAAACTTGGAACCTGTCTTAACTGTTGATGAGGAACTAGCACGTAGAGCTAAGAGACCCTTGGAACGGATGGTCCAGATAGGAAGAGGAAGTGAATGATATCGAATACCCATGAATGTATCGAAACTGATTTTCTCGTCGTAGGGAGCGGCATCGCTGGTCTTTACACTGCTTTAAACCTCAGTAAATTGGGCGATGTAAAGGTGATCACGAAAGATGAAGTTCAAGAAAGTAGTACACAGTATGCTCAAGGTGGCATTGCCGCTGTTCTAGATAAGGGCGATTCATGGGAATTACATATGGAAGATACTCTAGAGGCTGGAGACGATTTCTGTGATAAAGATGCGGTTAAAGTTTTAGTAAAGGAAGGTCCTGATAGAGTCAAGGAACTCATCGAATTAGGAACTCGATTCGACTTCATCGAAGGTGAATTGGATCTGGCTAGGGAGGGAGCTCACAGTAGAAGAAGAGTACTGCACGCTAGGGGAGATGCTACAGGCGAAGAGATCAGGGAATCCCTTACGGATGTAGTCAGGGATAGTAAAAAAATCGAATTAAAAGAGAGAACCTTTCTCATAGATTTTAAAGTAAAGAATAACAAATTCTCTGGAGCTTCGTGCTGGGATCACGATAAAAACTCCCTAGTATTTTACCATGCATCCTATGGGATATTAGCAAGTGGGGGTTGCGGCATGGTTTATAAAAATACGACGAACCCGGATGTTACAACTGGTGATGGAGTCGCAGTTGCTTATAGGGCCGGTGCCGATATCACAGATATGGAATTTATCCAGTTTCATCCTACAGCATTGTACGATCCAGATGAAGTTTCGTTCCTGATATCTGAGACTGTCAGAGGTGAAGGTGGGATACTCAGGAACGAAGAATGTCATCGATTCATGGAAGAATACCATGAGGATGCAGAACTAGCTCCTAGAGATGTCGTTGCCCGAGCTATGGTCGATGAGATGGAAAAGTCCGGGAGTGAAAACATATGGCTAGATGTCAGTCATCTCGATGAAAAATATCTCAGGGGTCGTTTTCCAAAGATATATCACAAACTGCAGGATTTCGGTATCAATATGGCTGAAGATTTGATACCCGTAGTACCTTCTGCCCATTATATGATCGGAGGTGTGAAAACTGACCTTAACGGACGTACATCTATCCAAGATCTTTATGCATGTGGCGAAGTCGCTTGTAACGGAGTACACGGAGCAAATCGCTTGGCTAGCAACTCACTACTTGACGGGATCGTTTTTGGACATAGGATATACGAACATGTGAAAGATAAAGGATTGGGTCAGAGTAAAGAAATTGACTTTTCCATCGAAATACATGATATCGGAGAGCCCGATATCGATTTGGACGGTTTAAGGGATGGTATGAGGAGTATGATGATGTATAATGCCGGTATCATAAGAGACAGGAATAAACTCTTAGAACTCGATTCATGGCTTGAAGAGAAGATCGAGACCTTAGGATCCCTCGATTCATGGAATTCCCATGCGTATGAAACCATTAATATGCTTAAAGTCGGTATGTTGATCACACGCTCAGCACTTTTGAGAGAAGAAAGTAGGGGAGCTCATTATCGCTCGGACTATCCGGATACAAAGTCTATATGGGAGGATAAACATACGATATTGAATATCAACAAACCGAAGGGGTACGTAAAATGAACATGCAGAAGATTAGGATAATCGTTAAAAATGCACTTGAAGAGGATATAGGTACCGGTGATATCACTACTGAAAGTATTATCGAACAGGACGAAACCGGAAAAGCTGAAATTTCCTTCAAGGAAAATGGAGTACTCGCGGGACTACCTATCGCGGAATTGGTTTTTAGGGAAATTGATGATGATATCGAATTCTCTATTCTAAAAGATGAGGGAGAAACAGTCAAAATCGGTGAAAAGGTAGCTGAAATAAGTGGTAGAACTAGGTCTATCTTAAAAGGCGAGAGACTGGCTCTAAATTTCCTTCAAAGATTATCCGGTATCGCAACTTATACAAGAAGATATGTGGAAGAGGTGGAGGGAACAGATGCGAAGATTGTAGATACCCGTAAAACCACTCCGAACCTCCGGATTTTAGAGAAATATGCGGTAAGGGTTGGAGGGGGTACCAACCATCGCATGGGATTGTACGATGCGGTTCTGATCAAAGACAATCATATCCGCTCGGCGGGGGGAGTTAAAGAAGCGATCAAGAAAGTTGAAACCGGACACATGGTTAAGATCGAAGTTGAGGTTGAATCGTTAGATGATATAGAAGAAGCTTTGAAAGCTGGTACAGATATAATCATGCTGGATAACATGGAACCTAGTGAAATGAAGAAAGCAGTCGATATCATCGAAGATAGTGCGATCATTGAAGCATCTGGAGGTATAATCCTTGAAAATATTAGGGAAATTGCAGAGACCGGTGTTGATGTTATTTCGGTAGGGGCTTTAACTCACCAGATAAGATCTATCGATATATCCCTTGATTTAACCGAACAGTAAGAACAGTATCGATGCAAGACCGATAGATATTGCTAACATCGGTATCATCAATTTCAAGAATTTGTTCAGATCTCCATCGAAGTATTCTATTGAAATACTGATACAGGGGTGCACCGGCGTGACTATATAACCGGCGAAGATCGCTACATACATCGCCTGGAATGCCCATAACGAAAAAGAGCCAGCTGTAGTTATATATATCGGGGCCAATATACCTGCTGGAAGCATGATCCTCCCAGTACCAAATCCGAGTAAGAATCCAAAACCTACAAGAAGAACGATTCCCGGAACTGCTAAATCTTCTATCATAACATCTATACCAGAGGAATGGAATACATTGATGAAGAAATAAAGACTGAAAACCAATATCATAAAGTTCCAGGGTTTCATCTCTTCAGCGGCCTTTTTTATGATACTTTTCCTTGAATTTTTTATTAAATATACTGCAAAGAGCAAACTCATGGATACCGCTATCACCACTACAACATTCTCAAAGCGTTCAGGGATATCGACAGCGTAACTTAAAACACCCCAAACGACAGGTGCCATCAACAGCACTCCCATAGGCGGCAGCAGAGAATGGAGATCGATTTTGGAATCGTACTCCATCTTGCTCTTATCTTTTCTTAAAAGGAAAAAGTAGCCTAATATTATAGTGAAAAAGAAGAATGGAGTCTGGAATAGTAATATGCGAAATATAGAAAGTTCCGCAGCATCCGCTGCGACTATAAGAGCGTATGAGATCGGGTAGACGAAGTATATTATATGTCTGAACCAAACGTTTATGCCTGCTTTTATATGACCAGGTAGTCCCTCACCGGCTTTATCGATCAACGGTGCAGAGAACAAAGCTCCACCTGGAATAGGTAATAGTCCGATAAAAGCAGGGGTTGCACCTAAAAATGGCCGCTTTCCAATACGGAGATTTTTGATGATATCATCCAGTTTTCCACTTTCCTGGAGTATACCACCGATCATAGGTATCATTCCAAGAGCGATTATCAAAAGTATAGTGTTCGGAGTGGAGATTGTTAAGTACAATTGATTCAGTATTTCAACGGGAGCCAATGTAAAGATTCCAAGGATAATAGCACCTACGGTCAGAGCTAATGTAAGATGATATTTGGCCCCGATCACGACCACGACCATGGCTATCAAAAAACCTACCCATTTAATCCACATGATAGAGGGGGAAAAATAGTCGTTCTTTTAAATCTTTTCCTGTATTTATCTTACTTCTTTATTAATCCCATCACGCCCAACCTGTATTTTGTTCTATCTTTAGCTTCTGCAAAATCAGCGAAGGCGTCGGAGTGATCGATGTTATCAGCCATCAATAAACCCCCATCTTTCAAATGCTTCCATGCTATGGAAAATTCGAACATCACCCCCTCGTAAGAGTGATCACTATCGTGGATGAATATATCGATCTCTGAGAGTCTTTCCATCAATTTAGGAGTTTCATAGAATGTGTTACCTTGAATATGTGTCCAATCGGATCTGAATTCGTCTGGAACTACCCACCCGGAATATTTCGTAGACGGTACCACTGCACCTGTTCTCCCATCCGGTTCTTCTCCGGGTTCGATATATTTCGGTAAATCGATGGAATAAAGCTTGCCTTTCCCATTCTCCGATAAAGCTTTCAATATCAAAGAGGATGAAAAACCGTTACAAACACCTGTTTCCACCACAATTTCAGGTTCCTTTTCTCTGATCAACGAGTATAACTTATTACCGTTTTCCTCCCCTAGAATCGCTGGATGGTATTGATCGTCAAGCTTTTTGAACTCCCCATCGATTTTCTTTTTGATTTTTTCTATGAAGCCGCAAATATCGTATTCTTCCTTCAATGGATAATTTTCAAAATCATTCCAGAAATCGCTCATATTTTTTCTACCTCTACTATCACATCGATATAACAGGCATATTAAATTTTTGAATAACATCGAAAGCGGGGCCGAATCTTTTTTATTTTATCAGTTTATCTCCTTTCTGAGAAACATGATCGATGTAGCAGTATTAGCTTCTGGAAGTGGGACGGATTTCCAATCGATAATCGATGCCTCTAACCAAGGTGAGATTGATGCAAATGTAGTCTTATTGATCTGTAACAATCCTGGAGCTTACTGTGTCGAAAGGGCCAAAGGGAACGATATCGATTACCGTGTGATAGATCACCGTGGTAAAAGTCGTGAAGAGCATGAGGAGGAAGTCTCAGAAGTATTAGACCAGTACGATCCAGATCTTATCGTTCTAGCTGGGTACATGAGGATATTTACGGATTATTTTGTTGACAAGTACTATGGACGACTTATCAACATTCACCCTGCGTTACTACCCCTATTCGGTGGTCCCGGGTTTTACGGTGAGAAAGTTCACGAATCTGTTTTGGAAGCAGGTATGAAAAGGACTGGCTGTTCTGTTCACTTTGTAACAAACGAAGTCGACATGGGTCCAATAATCGACCAGCGATGTGTGGAAGTCAAACCTCATGACGATGTTGATAGTTTATCTGAGAGGGTTTTAGAGGTAGAGCACAAATTACTTCCTTATGTTGTCGGAGCCTTTGCAGAGAGGAAGGTCAAACTTGAGGAAGGTAGGGCCTGGATCGAATAATTAGAGAGTAAAGAATCATAGGTTCTTCTCGCCTTCAAACTTTATCGCTTCGCTCAAAAGTATTGAAGACGCCGTAGAATCGAAGATTCTACTTACTTTTTAAATTCTCATATTCATTCGAATTATAAAAAGCGCCGAGGAGGAGATTCGAACTCCTGTGGTGCATAGCACCAATGGCTCTCGAGGCCACCGCCTTAGGCCAGACTTAGCTACCTCGGCATCGCTTCCGATATAGAGAATTGTGTTATATAAGCTTCTTGGGATTCGGAGTCCAAGGGTTTTATATAAGTGCTCCATTGCCGTTGAAACATGAAGAGATTGGTTGCTGTAATACTGGTACTTTTATTCATCATCCCACAACCCGTAATAGCAGAACCAGAACCAGATATCAAGATCACAGAAGTTTACTACAAAAGTTATCCAGGCTGTGAATATGTTGTTCTTTCTAATTGGGGTGACGCTGGTACGATCGAAGAGTTGATTTTAACGGATTTTGAAGGAAATCTGACTATCAATGATCTGTATTTTGAAGAAGGTGAAGAAATAGTGATAGCCGCCGACAAAGAGGGGTACAAGGAAATATGGCATACCGAACCGGACCTTATCATGTACGAGGACTTCGAAACCAGCGGTAATTTTAAACTTGCCAATACCGAAGATGAGTTGTTGGTGTATATCGATGGTACCCTATCAGATGCCCTCTATTATGGAGACGGTGAAGGTGGTGAGGGTTGGATGGGAGAACGAGTTGAAACATTAGGGTATGCTAGTTATGCAAAAAGAAAAGACCAAGATGCAAATAGCGCAGAAGATTGGAACTGGTCCCGAGATTGGAAAGTGGGGCATTCTGATTTTGACCTAGAGAGTTTTTCTTACGAAGGTAATACAACCGCATTCGTTTCTCCGGATAGTTCAAATGAGGTCATGATCGAGTTTTTAGATCAGGTTGAATCGTCTCTAAAAATTGCTATCTATGAACTTAGAAATAAAAAAATTACTAAACGCATCGCAGACCTAACTGAAGACGGGGTTGAAGTAAAAGTACTAGTCGAAGGAGTTCCTGTCAGTGGTTTGAGTGAAGAAGTAAGGATCTGTTTAAGTCAAGTCAAAAAATCTGGAGGCGAAGTTTATCTGATGGGAGGAGAAAGATATTCCCCATATCCTTTCTTACATTCGAAAATGATGATCGCTGACTCGGAAAGAGTTTTGATCTCGTCTGAAAATTTTGGGTATAACGGTTATCCAGTCAATCCGACTTATGGGAACAGAGGCTGGGGTGTAGTTCTTGAAAATAAGGATATTGCTGACTATTATTCTAAAGTTTTCAAAAGTGACCTGAGATATGGAGATGAGTTCATAGCCGAGAATATAGACGATTCCGACCACAATAACAGCTATAATTATCTTGGATTTTATTCTAGAAGTTTTGAACCTTTAAATATGGTGGATAAGGTTGACGTTAAAACAGTGATATCCCCTGACACCTCAAAAAGCTCTATACTTGATATGATAGAATCTGCTGAGGAGTCCATATATCTGCAGCAATTCTATATTAAAAATTGGAGTCATGGTGAGAATCCCTTTATTTCAAGTATTATCGAAAGGGCCGAAGAGGGTGTCGCAGTGAAGATACTTCTAGATTCAACCTGGTATAATTTAGATAATTACACTAATGGTACAGGTAACGATGGTTTAGTGAAAATACTTAATTCCATAGGTGATGACAAAGAAATTAATTTAGAGGCAAAACTGATATCTGATCAACATGGATTATCCAAGGTTCACAACAAAGGTATGATAGTTGATGAAAGTAAAGTTCTAGTATCGAGTATAAACTGGAATTCTTATTCTGTTCTACAGAACCGAGAAGCAGGGGTCATCATCGAAAATGAAGAGATAGGTGAGTACTTTTCAGATGTGTTTTTATCTGACTGGCGAAACGACATTATAACACCGATCGCTGATGCCGGTAGGGATATTGAAACCACGGTTAACAGCGTTGTGGAATTAAAAGGGGAATATTCCTGGGATGATAATAACATAGAAATCTACAAGTGGGATATTGATTCGAACGGAAACTATGAGGGACAGGGGATACGATATTCAACTATCTTTAGAGAACCTGGTACTTACCAAATCACGCTGTATGTCGAAGACGAGTGCGGGAATTGGGACACTGATACTGTGAACGTGATAGTTAGGGGAAAAGAGTCTTGGATAGATCAGAAAGAAGACCAAACAAAATTACCGGTAATTCCTCTGACCGGTATCTTGATAATAGCAACTGTTATAGGTTTGTGGAAATATATTCAAATCAGCAGATCCTAGGGACTGGGTCACCAACTGGAGATTCTAATATTCTTGTCCCACCAACCTCGGTTTTCAATATAACTCCATCGATATCTTTTTTAACTTCTCCGATCACAGCAGCATCTTTTCCATTTTCAGTTTTCCTAATAGCTTCTACAATTTCTTCAGCCATGGAGCTTTCTACAGACATTATGAATTTCCCTTCGTTTCCGATGGTAAGGGGATCGATACCCAGTAACTCTCCAGCACTTCTTACCCATTCTTTGATAGGTATTTTACTTTCTTCAATTTCTATACCAACATCAGATTTAGAGGCTATTTCATTAAGTGAATTAGCCAGGCCACCTCTAGTTGGATCCTTTGTAGAAGCAACACCACCTACTTCTAATGCACTTTCCATCACATCTACCAGAGGTGCAACATCACTCATGATCTTTCCTTGAAATCCATATCCCTCTCTTTCAGAAAGGATAGTTATTCCATGATCTCCTACGGTTCCAGTTACGATTATCTTATCCCCGTCTTTTAGGTTATTGTCTGAAAGCCATTTTGTTCTTCTTTGCCCTGCTTTTTCCATATTCTTATCCATAAGTGGATGACGCTTCCCGATACCGGTAGTGGTCATAAGAGGTGAATCCAAGTCTTCTCTTTCAACAACTTTTGTATCCCCGGCGACTACAGATACTCCCGCTTTCCGGCATGTTTCAGCAGCACTAGATAATATCCGCTTAACATCGTTCATCAAAACACCCTCGGGTAAAATCAAAGCTCCTGTTAGTGCTAAGGGCTTTGCCCCAACTGCCAGGAGATCGTTCACGGTACCCGCTACAGATATACTTCCCAGATCACCGCCGGGATAGAATATCGGCTTTACCGTATGCCCATCTGTTGTGATTACGATATCGTCGACCACCGCTGAATCATCGAGATCTGAAAGTGGGATCTCTCCTAGCTCTGATTTAAAAATAGGAAGTATAAGATCGTTTATCAACTCGTCCATCAGTTCCCCGCCAGCTCCATGTGCCATGGTTATTACGTGGTCTTTATCATCATTCATATTCAATCTTCATCAGTTCGTGATATATTACTTTGTCGAAAAAACAAATAAACTTGCAGAAGATTATGATAACGATCACTTTGATAGAAATAAAAAAGATCCATAAGTTTGGTGCCTTGGTTGTTTTAATATTCGCGATCATCTCAACATACCTATTGATCACGCTTAAGGTTCAGGCTGTATTCCCAGTTTTATTATTATGGATATTGATCCCTGTTCTCATAAAGAAAATAATGGATAAAGTGAAAAACCACAGAAAGGTTAGATAGAGATAGGAAATCTATATATAATATAAAACGAAAATTACTTAGTACAGCCCTTATTGTTCAAAAATAATGGGCCTTGCGGAGATGTAAAAAAATATATAATGAATGCCCATTTAACAATGGAGATTCAACGAAGCCGGAATAAAGATGTGAATCTATCATGGCTGAAAGTTCTAAAAGCACTCCTGTCGGATCTGAAAAACCTGGAGGGGGAGATCTAGTAGAGGGATTTTCTGACGGGGAAAAGGATATTATTATCGAGGAATTGAAGAAAATCTCCTTGGTGACCGAGGAAACAGCGCAGCTTTTGTTTAAAAACGGCTTCACTGGACTAACATCTATTTCTAACGCTAACGTAAACGAACTAGAAGGCGTCAATGGGTTCGATGTTGAAAAAGCGGAACAGTTGAAGAATGAAGCAAGTGAACTCCTTCAAAAAGAAGAAGAGATATCTGAAAACAGTGATCCAGAAAATGAAGAACTTTCTAAATGGTTGACTGGCGAAGGGGACGAAGAGGACTTAGGTGGGTTACTCAGTGAAGAAATAGAAAAGGCCAAAAAAGAAGATTCGATTGTTGAAGACGATGACTATGAAATACCCGAAGAAGAAAATGAAGCTTTGAAAGCTTGGTTAACCGGTGAGGAAGATTCATTTTCGAGTTGGCTGGGTGAAGAAACTTTCGAGGACGAACGAGAAGAGTTAAAAGAAGAGATCAAGGAAAAAGAGGAAACCCTTGACTACAAAATGGGCGAAGTCAGTGTTTTAAGAGATAAATTTGAAAATAGACTAAAGGAGTTAGAATCAGGAGATTTTGACGTTCAAGAAATCGTTGAAGAGAATACTCAACTGACTGAAAGGGTAAATGAACTTCAAAGTGAGATAGATAAATTAGAAGATGAAAAAGAAGAATTGAATCAAGAGATCGAAGAGATCAAGCAGGGCAGTGTAGCCATGCTTAAATACTTAAAGACCCAAAAAAAATCTCAACCTACTAAGGAAGTTTATGTAGAAGGCGGAGACGAGGAATTGCAGCAGAAGATCGAAGAGTTAAAGAGTGAAAATGAAGGATTGAGAGAAAAACTCGAATCAGCTGAAACCTCGGTAGATTACAGTGAGATCGGTGATGAAGAGATACAGAAAGAACTAGAGAAGAAAGAGAATATCATCCACCAGAAGAAAAATGAAATCGAAGAGAAGAATCAAAAGATACAAGACCTACAAGATGAACTCACCATGAAGAGAGACCAACTAGACAATCTACGAGAGAAATTAGAGTACAAAGAAAATGAACTGAACGAGAGGGAAGAAGACCTGATGCACAGAGAACAGATGATCACCAAACAGAAGAAAGAGTTGGAAGCGAAGAAAAGAGAACTAGGTGACATGACAGAACAAGAAAGACAGAAAAAACTTCAAGACTTAAAGGAAGAGATCAATAGAAAGGAACAGGAATTAAAAGCCAAGACAAAGTATATCGAGCAGAAGGAACGTGAGTTACGAGCTAGGGAAGAAGATCTTATCGATGAAGAACTCAGGGAAAGAGAAGAGGAGATCCTTCAGGAGATCGAACAGGAGAAAGCAAAAACTGGAACTCAAAGGTTGGACGATTTACTGCTAGGTGGTATACCCTTGGGCTCGAATGTCTCTATGTACGGACCACCCCACGTTGGAAAAGGTGTATTGATCAATTCTTTCATAGCTGAAGGTTTGGAGAAAGGTGTTCCGGCGATATGGGTTATAACTGATAAGACCGTTGAAGGAGTACGGGAGGAGATGAAATTTGTATTACCTACATACGAGGAGTACGAGATGCGGGACCTGGTTTATTATGTAGATGCTTATTCGGTGAGCATGGGTGAGGTCGATGATAATTTAAAAGAAAAAGATTATGTGAAATATGTTGACGAGCAATCCGACGTAGAAGCAATAACCGAAGCCGTGGAAGAGTTCGCAGCAGAAATAAAGAAAAAGCATCGGTACTACAGATTAGCTTTCGTATCCGTTTCTACACTGATAGCTTATCTTGATACTTCAACCACATTCAGGACACTTCAACCGTTTTCGGGAAGAAGGAAACGAGATAAAGCGGTGTCACTGTATACCCTTGAAAAAGGTATGCACAGCGAGCAGGACATATCCATGCTCGGCCACATGATGGATGGAGAAGTGGAATTCAAATATCAGCAGCTTCAAACCTATCTTAAGGTCGAAGGTCTAGGCGACGTTCAAACTCGAGATTGGGTAAAATATACTGCGAGTAAATCCGGAATAACCATGGGTTCGTTCTCCTTGGATACTATACGTTAATCCCCTGAATAACATAATAGAGAGTGATTATATTGGAAGTCAGAACGGTATTTACTGTGACATCCTATCTGACTACGCTTCCTTTACTAGCTGCTGTTCTATTTATCGTATTCATGCATAAAAGAGATCTACTTAAAAAATGTGGTTTTGGTAAACCTGAAGTGGGTATGATATTGATCGGATCACTCTTTGGTTTGTTCGCAGATATACCTCTTATCGTATCGGGTAGGGCTCTTCTAAACATAAATCTTGGAGGGGCACTGATACCTTTGATAATATCTTTGAATTTGATTTACAAGATGAAGATAAGGATCTCCAAGTTTTTCTTTGGAATCACGATAGTAGCTGTAACCGCTTATTATTTCAGCAGTTACGTGTCAGAACTTGGAATAGTTTCAGAATTTCCGTATTATTTTATACCCTCTGTTTTAGCTATATTGATAGGAGTAGTTTTATTGAGAGGTTGTAACAGGGTAGCCTATGCATATTCCGTTTCTGTCTTAGGCGTTTTGATCGGAGCGGATCTGGTTAGAATACCTATGTTGGTTGAAGATGGTATTTTAGGATCGATCGGCGGCGCAGGTGCCATGGATTTAGTTTACCTATCTGGACTTCTATCAGCGATTCCACTAATGCTTTTTTACTATTTCAAGGAACCATATTCTAGCGAAGTACATATTATGGATCAAAGTAAGAGATTGTTGGATGAAGGTAGATACTGGGAAAGTCTAAAATTAAACATCCGGGCTTTGAATGACGAATTGGAAAAGGCTGGCCGTATTTTATGTAAAAAATATAACATAGTGAGAAGAGAAGAGTGTTTCAATAACACCAAGATACTCAATTATTTATCCATACATCCCTATATTATCAGGGATTATAATAAATTGAAAAATATGACTGTTGGATTAGACAGGATAAGCGCTCTTAAATCGTTCAAAACCACTCAACTCTTGTTAAATACCATCAGAAAGAAAGTTAGTTATCGTTATAGCAAGGTTGGACGACGGATCGCCGCCTATCTTATCGATTTAGTTGTTTTATTTTCGCCCTTTATAATCTTCTTTATATATCTGCCTAGATTCTCCTTCTTCAGGGAAAATATCACACTACCCGTTTTTGTGGCTGCATTTTCTTTAGCTATATCGATACAGTTCATCTATTTCACGCTGTTGGAATGGAGATTTGGAACTACGATAGGTAAAAGGATTTTTGGTTTAAAGGTAGTTTCCAACGATATTACAGATATTACGTTCATACAGAGTGCGGCGAGAAATTCAGGTAGATATGCAGATATAGTCTTGCTATTTTATCTTGTTAGTATGTTACTTATTCTAAAAAGTCCTGAAAATAAGCGTATTGGTGATATCATAGCGGATACTAGAGTGGTGAAAATTTAATAAAGCACGTATCGATTATTGTCCATGAAATCGAGAATCAAAAACATTTATGACAGAGTCGAAGAGGACTTGGATGCTATTTTCATATACAACTCAACTAAACCACATATAGATATGACTTTCTTTTATGTTACTGGACTGGTGGTTGGTGAGTATGAAGGTTGCGGTGCACTACTTTACCCCGATCATTCAGGCGAATTGATGATAAGTGCCTTGGAGGCAGAAAGTGCAAAGAAAGCTGATATGTCTATGGAATCTATCAAGAAGAAAGAAGACAGAAAAAAGTGGATGGAACAGAAACTTGGTGACCTAGATAAAATAGGAGTCAATGCTTCAGAACTTACTTACAGTGGTTATAAAAAAATAAAAGATGCATCCGATGCTGAGATCATCGATGTGTCTGATGAAATAGCTGAGGCACGTAACAGAAAAGATGAGGAGGAAATAGAACGGATCAGAGAGGCGTGTAATATAGCCTCAGAGGTTGCTGAAGAGATCGTAGAGTATGTTGAACCAGGTGTTAAGGAATACGAGTTAGCTGCTGAGATCTCGTACATGGTGAAGAAAAAAGGAGCCACCGGTGATGCCTTCGATATAATCTCTTCAAGCGGACCTAATACCGCTGAACCACATTACACTGCAGGTGATCGTGAAGTAAAAAATGGCGAATTCGTACTTTTTGATTTTGGAGCACTTTACAAAAGATATGTCTCAGATATCACCAGGACTTATGCTGTTGGGAAGGTCAAAGATAAACAAAAAAGGATGTACGAAACGGTCCTTGAAGCACAGAACGCAGCTTTAGATATGATAGAAGCTGGAGTTAAAGGTGAGGATGTACACAATGCAGCTGCCGAGGTGATCAACTCTACTGAATTCAAAGGTAAATTCACACATGGACTCGGACACAGTATTGGATTGTCCGTCCATGATGGTTCAGGGATATCACCGAGTGTTGATATAACACTTGAACCAGGGATGATATTCACCGTGGAGCCAGGAATATACTTACCGGGTTATGGAGGAGTTCGGATCGAAGATAATGTGGTTGTAAAAGAAGATGGATATGAGATACTCACCAGTGCTGATAAGGAGTTGAAGGTCATATAAACTCAAAACAAAATATTTATATGATTGTATTAACTTCAGGATATAGGTGACAAAAGTGGCGATAGGATTTGTGTTGATAAAGACAGCCCCTGCAGAAGAACGTGAGGTTTACAAGATTTTAACGGATATCGATGAAGTCAAAGAAGTACACTCACTCTTTGGGGAGTATGACCTTATCGCGAAGATACAAGCCGAGAACTTCAACAAATTAGGTCAGACCGTTGTCGATCAGATCCGGTCTATAGAAGGTGTTGAAGATACTAAAACATTAACAGGAATAGAATTCTAAAGGAGGAGAAAAATATGGATATATATCAATTTTTGACCGTGCTCTTGATAACGCTTGGATTAGGACTGCTTCTAGCTGGTTTATTTACCGCTTATTTTGGACGCGGTAAAAGCAGGATGGTTGGAGTCGTTCTTGCAATCTTGGGAATAGTTTTCGGAGTAATTACATACGTACTCTACATGATGGAAATAGGTGGATTTGGAACCACTGATGTATTTGTAGATACCATCATTATAGCTATTAAATACGTAGGAGCGTTCCTGATCGGAGCAGTTATAGCACTTGCTATATTCTTAGCAGCTATAATGAAGACGTAATCCAGGAACAAAAAACTTTTCTAAAACCCCTTTTATCCTTTTTCATGAAAGTCAAAATTATATTAGGCAGCAAAAGTGATTTAGAGATCGGTAAAAAGGCTGTAAAAGTTTTGGAAGATCTCGATATCGATCATCAGATGACGGTTTCTTCTGCCCATAGGACGCCTGAAAGGACTAAAAAATTATGCGAAGATCCTGATGTCGATGTTTTCATCGCAGTGGCAGGTTTAGCTGCTGCATTGCCAGGTGTGGTTGCAGCTCACACGACCAAACCTGTTATCGGTGTACCAGTTTCAGGAAGGATGAATCTAGATTCTTTACTGTCGATAGTTCAGATGCCTCCCGGTGTACCTGTAGCTACCGTTGGTATGAACAGAGGAGATAATGCAGCCATCTTAGCGGCTGAGATATTGTCGCTTAAATACGAAGATATCGGGAAAAGGTTGAAGGAATATCGTGAGAACCGTAGAGAAAAGGTCTTTAAGGATGCTGAGACTTTAGAAGAAGAATATACAAGAGTTGATTGATTTGTTAGATGCTGAGAGATTTATAGAAGGGCAGATAGAAAAAATATCTGAGATAGAAGGTAAAGCCGTTGTCGGATGCAGCGGTGGAGTGGATAGTACCGTGGCGACTGTCATCGCCGGTAAAGCCATGGGTGACCGCTTGTTGGCACTGTACGTGGATACCGGCTACATGAGGAAGAACGAAACTGATAAGATCGATGATATCTTGGAACATATGGGTATTAATCACAAGGTCATAGACGCTAAAGATGAATTCTACGAAGCCATGGAAGGGGTCGTAGATCCTGAAGAGAAACGGAAGATCATCGGTAATAAATTCATAGAAGTATTCGAAAGATACGCTGAAGAGTTCGATGCGGATTATTTAGTTCAAGGAACTATAGCACCGGACTGGATCGAGAGTGGTGATGAGGAGAGGGATACTATCAAATCGCATCATAACGTGGGAGGTCTGCCCGAGAAGATGAATTTAAAATTGATAGAACCACTTAGGGATCTCTATAAAGATGAAGTCAGGAAGGTTGCAAGGGAATTGGGATTACCCACTTCTGAGAAACAACCGTTCCCAGGACCGGGTTTAGCTATCAGAGTTATAGGTGAAGCTACTCCGGAGAAGACCGAGATAGTCAGGGAAGCATGTGCCATTACTGAAGAGGAGATCGATAAAGCCGTGAAGAATGGCGAGATCGAGAGGCCCTGGCAGTATTTTGCAGTGTTACTACCGGTCAAAACAGTCGGCGTCCAGGGGGATAAAAGAGCCTATGGTCATACTGTCGCGGTGAGAGCGGTCCAATCTTTGGATGCTATGAGCGCTAGTTTCAGTAAAATACCCGGTGATGTACTGGAGCGCATATCTACACGGATAACCAACAAGATGAAAGACAAGGTCAACAGAGTCGTATACGACGTAACCAACAAACCTCCCGGCACCATCGAATGGGAATAGGTCATAACCAGTAAATTTTATAAACGACTCTTAGTTCCAGCGTTCCGTGGAACCTTTAACGCTTTTGATCATATCCATATTGTTCACGTTCGTCGGTATCGGTTTAGGTGTAATCACGGGTCTGATACCCGGTATTCACGTAAACACGATTTCATTTCTTATAGTAGCTTCGCAGGCCACTTTGATCTATTTCATATCCGGGATGATAGAAGGATACGGTGCCACAATTTTACATCTGTTAGCGATCTTATCGACTATGGTCATGGGCTGCTTGATAACTCATACTTTTTTGAATTTCATTCCGAGTACGTATCTGGGGGCACCGGAAGGGGAAACCGCGTTATCTGTTTTACCGGCTCACAAGATGATGATGGAAGGAAAGGGGTATGAGGCCGTCAAAGCTAGTGCTCTGGGCAGTTTCGGGGCATCGATATTTGCTTTACTGTTCATAATACCTGCACGGTTGATAATGGGTCCTCCCGTGGAATTATACGATAAGATCATCCCGTGGATACCGTTCATATTGATAGCGGTTGTAACCGTGTTGATCCTGCAGGAAGGTAGGAGTTTACTGGATTACGAACCGAAACTGAAAGCACTTGGAGTGTTCTTGTTATCTGGATTCTTGGGTTTTATAGTTTTGATGCCAAGAGGCCTTTATGCAGATAATTGGTTCCCATATCAGCAGCCCGGTGTTCCACCATCCTCGTTGATGTTGTTCCCTCTTTTCACGGGCCTGTTCGGGATCTCTACGTTGTTGGTAAGCCTCATGGACGATCCGGATATACCTGAACAGGTCACGGAGGGAGTCGACGTTGAGTTAGAAAATAAGAACAAGTTCAGAGGTATAATCGCCGGAACTTTCTCTGGTGGGTTGGTTGGATGGTTGCCAGGTATAACAGCGGCGGCTGCTACAGCCGTTACTAAGATATTCTCCGGAGAAGGAGACGAAGAAACTCAAACCAGAGAGTACATCATGGCTGTATCCGCAGTGGATACCAGCTGTGCGATATTCACACTCGTAGCTTTGTTCGTAATCATGAAAGCCAGGAGCGGTGCCATGCAGGCTGTATTGAATATCAATCAGGAGAATATCGATCCATGGATATCTTTGACACGTATGCCGTGGCTCATGGCCCTACTATTGTTCTCAGTCATACTAGCATCTTCAATCGCTTATCTGATGACACTCTATTTAGGGAAGGTATTTTCAGGTATCCATAAAAAGATCGAGTACGAAAAGATGTCTAAATTCATAATTGTTTTTCTGTGTATAATGATGTTCATATTTTCAGGTCCCATGGGACTGGTCATAGGCTTGATATCAACTTGTATAGGTATAATCCCCCCTATAGTCGGTTTGAAAAGAGTTCACATGATGGGAAGTCTGATATTTCCGATAATAATGTTTTTAACTGGATTGGAT
>JBNJDY010000015.1:0-31781 GCA_051745305.1 Thermoplasmatota archaeon | reverse complement strand
CCCTTAACACCTAAAGCTAGCCCCGGACAATAATGACCATGCAAAACAGCGGATCTGTGAAGAAGTTCAACTACATCTCTCTTTTCAATCAATTTCCAAATTTCTCTTCTAGGATTCATTCTACCTAAAACTCCTGTAGCACGAAAAAGATAATAGTGTTATTATTAAGTCTTTTGTTAAAAGTAACACGAAAGACATATATCTGTGACAAAGATAACATACCGATAACCATGTCAGATAACACGACTAGATTCGGGGTTTCGGTTCCCAAGGAATTGTTACAAAAGTTTGATGAAAAAATCGAGACAAAGATGTACTCGAATAGGTCCGAAGCTATCAGAGACCTTATAAGGGATTTTCTTGTAGAAGAAAAATGGGAAAATCCAGAGGAAGAAGTCTACGGTTCTTTGACTTTGGTCTTTGATCACGAAAAGAGAGGTATATCCGACGAACTAACCGAACTGCAGCATCAAGACCATGCACATATAGTTTCAACGATGCATATACACCTGGACAAGCACAACTGCATGGAAACCATGGCTATAAAAGGTAAACCACACCACATAAAGAGAATTGCGGACAAACTGATCAGCACAAAAGGGGTAAAGCACGGTAAACTGATGATGACCTCTGTTTAAATGCAAAAGATTTATCCTTTATAACTTCTTTAATATATTGTGATATCATGATAAGGAAGCATGTTTATTTCAGTGGAAAGGTTCAGGGTGTATTCTTCCGTGCAAATACTAAAGAAAAAGCACAGGAATTCGGTGTAAAAGGTTGGGTTAAAAATTTAATCGATGGTAGGGTCGAAGCTGTTTTCGAAGGTGAAGAAAAAGATGTAAACAAGTTAGTCAACTGGTGTAAAAATAACCAACCTCATGCAAGAGTGGATAAAATAAAAGTGGAAACTAAAGAACATACCGGTAAGTTCGATAATTTTTTCATCAAACGATGAAGCATTTTTAGGATCTATTTTCTAAATTTTCTATATTGGCATTAATCTTATCGATATACTGCATCGCATCAGAGGGAAAGATGTCTTTAGATTTATGATAGAATTCCATAGCCTTATCTGATCTATTCATCTCCTCATAGATTTGGCCTAATTCATAATAATTTTCAGCCACGCTAAAAGGTATATCATATCCATCTAACATCTCGTTAGATTTTTTGATCCAATCGATCCCATCCTCAAATCTTTTCTCCATCCTATCTATTATTGCTTTTACCCTGTAAATAGACGATAAACCAACCACGTCATCCATATTTTTCATCAGTTTCTCAGCTCGTTCTGAATAAATAGTTGCTTTCTCAAGATCACCTTTTTTTGCAAGAGCTTCAGCCTGATTAAAATAACCCCAACCGATGAACCTTTTGTTACCAATTTTTTTAGCATTATCCATACTTTTCTCAAAGTACTCGATCGCTTTATCCCATTCCTCCTTTTTCATGTACTGGTCCCCTATATTGTTATTTGCTCTAGCTAGGTCTCTGAAAGCGTTTTGATTTTTTAGGGGAGGTATACTTCTCATATAATATCGGATAGCGAGATCATTTTCACCCTTCTGAGCATAAGTATTTCCCATTTCAATGTAAGTCAAGGCGAGTATGTTATTTTCACCTGCTTTTTTACCTTTTTCAATCGATATTTGATAGTGTTCAACTGCTTCGTCGAATTTACCTTCTCTCCACCGTAAATATCCAAGGCCCCTTTGGCAATCTGCGATACCGACTATATCATCTAACTCTTCATAAATTTCGAGAGATTCTTGGTATCCTTTATTAGCTTCACCAAAGTTTTGACCTTCTTTTTTAATATGTGCCAAACCTCTCAAAGCATCAGCTTTAGACTTTTTATCACCTAGATCTCTTGAAAGTTCTACTAAAGATCTGTATGCATCTTCGCCCTTATCCCATTTGTTTATGTCAAAGCTCAACCGGCCTATTTCTTTAAGACAATCCATCCTTTTTTTATCAACGTCTTCGATATCACTAGAATTTTCTAAAGAGTTGACAGCTCTCTCATAATGCTCTAAAGCAGTTTCAACGGCGTACCTATTGATCGCCTGTTGCGCTGCCTTCATCGAATATTCATATGCTTTGTCGTAAATTTTACCCTCGAAATAGTGTCTACTAAGTGAATAATAAAAGTCACTTAACTCATCTTCATAGAATTCTTCTATTGCCTCTCCAATTTTCCTATTTAAAACTCTTCTTCTGCTCTTACCCATATTACTATACAAAGTAGTCCTTATTTGAAGATGATTGAAGCGATAAATCTCTTCATCCGTATTACTCTTCTCTTTGATCAAACCTTTCGACTGTAATCCTTCAATAATATCAAGTAGTTCTATAACATCTATATCAATAGACTTTTCAAGAATTTCAAAATTGAACTCAGTTCCTATCACCGAGGCATACATCAAGATGTTTTTTTCAGCTTTACTCAATCGATCAATCCTTCTGTGGGTTATATCTTGAATTGATGAGGGTATTGATATCTCAGAAAGCTCCTCTTCTGGATTCCATGTGTATGAGTACGGATCAATAACGCCTTCATCCATCATAGAATTCAATATCTCTATAACATAATATGGATTACCTTCACTTTCTCTGTACACCATCAATAAAAAAGACTCTGGAAGGTCTTTAGTTCCCAATCTATTCTTTATCATCTCAGCTACGGGTTGAAAGCCTAACCTATTTAATTCAAGAATATCTACTAATCTTTCCTCTTTGATCCTATCTAAGATGGTTTCAAGTGGTAACTCTTCATTACGTGTTTTTAATTCTTCTGGTCTATAGGCACCAACGATGAAAACTTTGCTATCATATATCTTTCGAGCTAGAAAATGGAGTAACTGAGATGAGGATACATCTATCCATTGTAGATCATCTATGAATAAAAATACAGGCTCCTTTTCGGAGAGGTCCTTGATCAACCCCAAAAATTCAGTAAACATGGCTTCCCTTTCATCAGAAAGTGATATATTTTTTGAATCGCCTCTATCCCGGGTCCCTATTTCTATCAAACTCATAGGCCTACCTGAAGTAGAAAAATTGTCTGATGTTCGGGTAGCTGTTCCCGCTCCCATTCCAATAAATGTTTCTTGTTCTTCGTTGCTATCCTTTTTATCATCCTCTATATACTCACCTAAAGCATCTAAAAAAGGAAGATATGGTTCAGTTCCCTCATGGTAAAGACATCTACCTGTAAATGTTAAAAATCCATCCTCTTTGCATTCTTTCATCAATTTCAGTCCTAATTCGGTCTTTCCAACTCCTGCCTCACCCTCAAGTAGTACAAATTTACCATTACCTGATTTTACCTCATCTTTAAATTTATTCAAATCCTTTAAATCGCTAACTCGATCAACAAATTCAAGTTCTTCATTTTCTTCAAATTCGGGACTGATAATCGCCATATTATTCAATTAATTGCACAATGTTCTTTAAAGGTTTCCATTAAAATCTAAACTTTTCTGAAAGTGGAGTGTGAATTTAAAAGCGCCGTCGACCGGATTCGAACCGGCGACCGCTCGGTTAACAGCCGAGTGCTCTACCACTGAGCTACGACGGCATATTTCATATGCCTTATAAGGGCTCTAAAAGCGTATTATAGAGATGTGTAAAGGGAGGTTATATTAAAAATCTTTTCTCAATTCCAGGGATTTTGTAAATTATAATTTGAATCAAATAATTCAGTCACAAAGATCATCGTATAATGAATCAGTAGTGTTAATAATTTCTTTTAATAAGTCTTTCAGGTCTTCTTTAAATATTGGGTGTTTTTCAGTCAGTGTTGCTCCTACTGGTGAAGGTTCGATCATCTTCTCTTTCTCTAACATCCTCAATGAATACCTTACTTTGTGTTCAGGGAGGCTTAACTTTTCACTTAATTTAGATATACCGATAGGTTGTTCTTTCTCAATGTAGCAATATATCTTGATTGTCCTTTTGAGTAAATCAATTTCTTTATTAAGGTTTTCTGTGAGTGGACTTTTGTTCATTTATTATTACACCTATCTATTCAAGTATAAAACTCAACTATATATAAAAACATTGATTCTCAACTATATTTCGTACCCACCAAAAATATATACGAGAAAGTAATTTCAATATAGATTATGATGAAAAAGATAGCTTTTAAAATGTTGGCTATCGTATTTCTACTTATACTGACTACACCTCTATTTATAGCACCTGTTGATAGTGAAACCGTTGGAGATGATGGAGGATCCGTTAGATGTTCTACCAATTTGCAGTTGATTCCACAGGCGGAACAGGTCGGCGGTGGTCACATCTCTTGGACTATAGAAGGTGAAGCAGCTCGTGAGATGCGGCAGGCACTGATAGTAAGCATAGGTAATGACACATTTTTCTCAGAAGCAAATGGTGACGATACCTTAAACGAAGAAGAATTGGCTATTTTCCTAGATACTAATGGGATGTTAGAATCCTACATGCAAAGAGGAGGTGCATTAAATGGATTTAGAGGGGACTATAATTTTTATGGGTTTGAACCCCTACGTGATATAGATCCGGATGATCACATAGAATATTTTGGAGCTGAGATCACACGGTCATCACTCAACAGCGACAATATAGCTGATGATACACAAGGGCTTCTAGGAAGCACTACTGATGATACATCACCTATAAAAATAGATTTTACGATCCGTTTTCACGAATCTCCAGGTAAAGGTGGACCTCACAAAATCAAAATGTCTGATACGGAAGTACTCAGGAGTGTATGGGAGTCTCTCATAATCCCCGTAAAAAAAGAACTTATTGTTGATGCAGGTGTGTCACCTGAAACAGAATTTAATATAGAACATGAAAATCTGTTAAGTGATGAAGATGAGAATTATGGAGTCGTACTCCAGAACGATACACCTATGAACCGAGAGAATTATACGATAACTCCACAAGGCACAGTAACTATAGAGGAAGACAGCATAGATCCAGGTGAAAACGTATCGGTAGTTTACGCACATTCTTTAAATTGGGAAGGTCAATCAGAAACTAGACATTGGTCATACGTGGTAGGCACCAACAATTTTTATGATCCAGAACATGACAATTCAGTTTACTTGATAAGGACCCCCGCAGGAGAAATTCTTTACTATTCAAATAGTGTTTTAGCAGGGGATGCACCAGATGAAAGTATAAATTGGATAGAATTTGATCCATTAATGAATCCTCAGATACTTTTCATTATAGTCGTAGTTTTCGCATATTTTACATCAAGTATGCCAAAAAAATACTTGAACGATTATAAATCAGAATACTCGAGCAGGTATAGAACTAGAGCAGAAAAATCAACTTTGCTTCACATAATCACTAAATTAGCAGTGATAGGTCTGTTAATACTTTATTTCTTCCCGGTATTAGGACCGATATATGTAAAGGGACTTTACCTAATAATTTTATCACCAGCACTCATGGTTGGAAGTGTTATATTGTCTAAATTGATCTACGGGAGAAAGAAATCAAATATCCCTGAAGACGTTAAAAATCCACCTATAAAAAAAAAGAGTATTTCTAAAAAAGTAGCTAAAAAACCTAGGAAGAATGTTAAAAAAGTGCAATGTGATAGATGTGGTGAAAAATTCACGGTTTCAAAATACACGAATCTATTAACAGTTAAATGTCCAATATGTGAGAAAAGACAAAGGCAGTTGAAAGAAGGCTATAATTATATCTTACTTGACGAAGAAGCAGACAACACCTATTCTATTTATAAAGACTTCCTCAAAGAAGGTCTAGATGGGTTGATAATTACGACAAATCTCCCAACAAAGGTTAATGAAAAATATGGTTTGATCGGTCAAGACATAAAATGGGTATCAGAATCAGCTTCTGATGATTACGATGTATTGGACCCAAAACGCATGGATTTTGAGATCACAAAGACCATAACAAAATTCGCGCAGGGAACAGATAGAGGCGTTTTATTGATGGAAGGCTTAGAATATTTGGTCGTAGAAAATAATTTTGAGGAGGTTACCAAGTTCATAAAGAAAGTAACGGATATTACATCTATGAACGCTGTAACCCTATTAGCTCATGTAAATCCAAAAGCGTTCTCTACAAATCAGATAACTACCCTCAAAAAGAACTTCGATAATGCTGAGGAACTGAGAAAAAGGGGGAAAGAGGAGTTCTAAAATTCACTCCCATCTATTATAGATGTCATTCTCAAGTCCAACATTGTCCAATATCTTTCCTACGATAAAGTCTACTAGGTCATCTATATTTTCTGTTCTCGCATAAAACCCGGGTGCAGCTGGTAATATTACAGCCCCGTCTAAAGAAAGGTTATACATACTTCTCAGTGAGGTAGATGAAAGAGGAGTTTCTCTGGGCACGACTATAAGTTTTCTACTTTCTTTTAACGCAACTGATGCACTCCTTGTTATGAGATTATCCGCGATACCTACTGAAATTTTAGAGATCGTTGACATGGAACATGGAACTATCAAAACTGCATCATACAAGGAACTACCGGAAGCTGGTGGGGCTGCCATATCATCTTGGTTATAACTCATTTCTGCCATATCTTCTAACTTTTCGACATCTAAATCAAGTTCTTGATCGATCAACTGTTTCCCAGAATTTGAGATTACAAGTTCGAGATGAACTTCATCCATCTTACTTAATGTATCTAACAACCTTTTACCATAGATCACACCAGAAGCTCCTGTTATAGCTAACAATATCTTCATAATAAAACAATAAACAGTATGATATTTAAATCCTTCACTTTTTACATATCTAATTGGATTTTTTCAAAGCGGATAGCTGATCTTTTTACAAGTATAATCAAGAGTAGTAAAGACATATCGGCTGAAAATATAAGAGCTAGAATCCCTAAAAACATATCAGACTGAAATATCGTAACAGGAAGACTTAGTAATAGAATTGAAGCTAACAGGCATAACATCAAAATTGAATACATGGTGATGATATCTGGTGCACCATCATTGCTTTCATCGTAATTTGGAAATCTAACTGATGCCCATGCCCCGATACCTGTGAATGATAATATCATCACTATCGATGAAATTATTGAGAATAATACGATAGCAGGGCTGTAATCGAGGATCATTGGAAGTGGGAGTGCTATTATAAAAATTATTATCCATGAGAAAAACAACATAGATAGAACCTTTCCCCAGATTATATCTTCTGAATCCATAGGTAGTACTTTTAGTGACCACATCTTTCGTCCTTCTCTACTGAAAAGTGTCAAGGAGGGGAGAACAATCTGGATGACTACGCCCAGGTAAAGTGCCATACCTATAAGCAGTGGATAAAGATATTCATCTACATCTAATCCTAAATCAGGAGATTTACCGAATCTAAAATACATAAAAAACAGACCAAAACCTATCAAAGCGACGACTCCTATCGATCCCGGAGTTTCCTTCCTCCTCCATCTTTCCAAAATTTCTTTCTCCGCTACTCTTCTTATGGATTCTTTGATGATTATTGGTAAAAAGTCACCGGCTTTATGGAACCTGAAAGATGAACCCGTATCCGAAGTGATCCCATTCACCCATGCTTCTATGAATAAGTCTGATTTCACAAGAATCAGGATCGTAGTGACTATTATTATTACAGATGTGAAGAAAAAGATGTTGATAGCACCTTCAAAAGTTCTGACTACATAGAACATAATAGGTATAGTCTGGCCGTATAAAACTATTCCAAATAATTTTATCTTAAAATCTTTCAATTGAGTGAGCATCGCCATATAAAATCCAGCAATAGGGGCGAGTAAGACTAGGATATAAAGATGGGGTATGAAGTAGAAGTCTAAAGGAAGCTGGATATTAAATGTGAATACAAGGAAAGTGACGATGAGAAGCGACATAGCAACGAGCAAAAGATTGTACCAAATTTCTTTTAAAAGCCTAGAAAAGATGATCTTCTTAGAACTAATCGGTGAGGTTATCAAATATTTCAATCTTTTATTCCTAAAAGTATCATCTACCGTCTCCGCAGATGATTTAGCGAATAAGAAGAAAAATATCGAGAATAGAACATCTCCTCTAGTAGGTTCTATAAAAAGTTCATCAAGGGTTGAAGCATACTCGATTAAGAAAAGAACCAGACCAAATCCAGTGAAAAGCAATAATAAAAACCACGTGGTCATGAATGGATGTTCAAAAACCTTCTCTTTAGTAGCTCTAAAAGATTGTATTATCTCATAATTAAACAATTCTAGGATGGTTCTATCCATCTTTCACCACTTCTATGAACACTTCTTCTAAACTGCTCTTTTTAGTGTTATCCATAAGTTCCCGAGGGGATCCTTTAGCTATTATTTGACCACCATTTATAACAGCAATCTGATCAGATATTTCTGCAGCTACGGATGTGATATGTGTACTCATGAGCACAGCTTTACCTTCGATAGCAAAGTCTCGAATTTTATTCTTTATGTATCTAGTATATCGAGGATCCAGACCACTTGTAGGCTCATCTAAAATTAGATTAGGTGGATCATGTATTACCGAGTTTATGAACAGTATCTTTTGTTTCATACCCTTAGAATAAGCACCCATCTCTGAATCTAAGACATCGTATATACCCAATTCATTTCCAAACCGATGAATATCCTCATCAACTTTACTATCATCCATACCCCTTAAATGAGCGTTCATCTCTAAGAATTCTCTACCAGTTAAACGATCGTACAGATGTGGGTGCTCGGGCATGTAACCAAATCTGTTTTTTATTATAGAGTTACCTTCAAACAAATCACCATCAATATATACCTCCCCCATAGTAGATTTAAGGAGTCCAGTGATTATTTTGATTATTGTGGTTTTACCTGCCCCGTTCGAACCGAGTAGTGAGAAGACTTTTCCTTTTGGAACCTTGAAGCTGACACCTTTCAAAGCCTCAAAATCACCGTACGATTTTTTAAGGTTATTTACTTCTATCATTTAATGTGATTTATGAATTTCGTGAATGGCGAACGAATCCGCTGCAGGGAATAATTTCTATGCCTTTCTTTTCTAATTCATCTGCGAACAGATTAATACCTATAGAATCACTTGCCATATGCCCTGCAATGATATAATTAAGATGATTTTCTTTTACTTCTTTTCGATGTTTATCACTGAGATGCATACCGATGATCGTACCTACTCCAGCATCGGCTAATTTTTCATAAGATTTCTTCGATCCTTCAGTACCTCCTGTCATCTCAACAACAACTTTTCCAGGTCTTCTATCTTTATCACCTACAAGTATGAAAGGTCCATCGCCATACTTTCTAGATTCGTGATATTCAGGTATCTCTTTCAATAATTCTAGAACGTCTCCAACTTTTTCAAAATCGTTATCTTCCACTTTTTTCATTAAAAAATCTGAAACTAAATTATCAGTAGGAGTATGTATGTTCATCATAGGTATATCGAGCAATTTAGCAGCATCTAAACTTTGGTTGTAATTACTACCTTTGACCTTTCTTTCTACTTCTTTTATCCTTTTATCCATCAAAGAATCAGCCACAACAGTAGGAACACCCCAGTTGATCAATACATCTTTTTGAAGATGCATCACATCGTGTAAACCTGATAAACTCTTACCCCTTGGATGATGTCCAATGATCAAATCTACTTTCTTCCCTTTTTCATTAAGCCTATCTGCAAGAACAACTTCCCCTGTATCAATATTTACACCGATCATTACAGATCCGATCTCGGTATCTTCATCCCCATATAATATTCTTGAATCTGCATAGGGATTTTCCAATTGTTGTGTATCAAAAACTTCTTTATCGGTACCCTCTAAGGATTCATATTCCTCTTTAGCTTTTTCAAGCAGTTTTTTTACTTCGTCTTTCCCTCTTGGATCAGTTTCCATACCTTTCTTGACCGCCAAATCGTAGATTTCTTTGAGTTTCATGAGAACCATATCTCCCATCTAGTACCAAATTATAATCTTTTCCCTTGCCTGATTTTTTACAATAGATATTTATTGGCCGCCCAGGAAAATCCTTGATCTAAACATGATGGTGCTACATCATCCGCTACATCTTTTATATATTCAGGTGAGTTACCCATGGCTATACCTACGCCGGCAGATTCTAACATTTCTTTATCCACTTGGTCATCCCCTATCGCAAGGACTTCCTTCAAGGATACACCCATCTTATCACAAACAAATTCCAATGCATTCCTCTTGTTGATTCTATCTGGATATATGGTGAGTGCTATCCATTCTCCCATCCTATGATGTCTATGTATGGTCACTTTGCGCCCACATTGGGATTTAGAAAATTCTTCCATATCCTTCAAACCATTTTTACCGTTTCGATCACTATGCATCATGAAACTGATGGGTGACCCATACTCAAGGGCATCTTGATTCTTTTCAACTAACCAAGTTATCGGATCCTTTTCCAGTGAACCGGGTTTATGACAATCTCTCACTTTCCAAAACTTTCTTTCAGCGAAAATAGTGCTGATTTCATACCCCTTTTTATCTGCGTAGGAACTTATAGTTTCTGCGATGTCTTTCTTATGAGTTTTTTCCATCCATATCTCACAATCGTTACTATCCCAACCTGGGCTGTTGACAACCGCTCCATTCATACATACTATCGGATATTCAAATATAGGTACATCCCTCAATATCTCTGACGAGGAATATCTCATCCTGGTAGTGACAGGAACGACAGGGATATCGTTAGAAAGCAATCTGATGATCGCTTTCCTGTCATTGGGATGCATTTTACGATCATGCACCAAAGTCCCATCAAGATCGGTCGCTACTAATTTTATCATTTTTATCACTCAAGCATTTCTTCATTACCTGATCACTATAACTTCTCCTCGGTCTAATGCTTTTTTTAACATTCTTCCAACTTCAGTATTTTTACGTATTTTTATAGTTCCGTCTCCACCGATGGTTACAGTCGTTATGTATTCGCCTTCAGCCAATAGATCAACATTCTCTCTAGATTTATCCGTCCCCGCCTCTAAAACATACTTGTCTCCTTCATCCCAAACTTCAACCTTTTCAGATTTGTTAGTTCTTTCGAACCCATATTTCTGATCCATGGGTTGAACATCTATTTTCAACCCGGTCTCCTTTTCTAATCTATCAATATTTTTCCCGTCCCTACCTAAAATGGACCCTATCTGTTTCTCAGGTACAAAGAGTTTTATTCTATCCGATGATATTATCTCTATTTCAAAATGACCGTGTATCAACCTGTTCAATCTATCATGTATCTCAGGAATGGCATAATCCCATATCGGTTCTCTTTTTTCACCTTCACCCTCTACAGGCATAACAACCACCTGTTCACCATAAGTATATACTTCATACTCAGATTTTCCAGATTCGAAATCTTTGACTTCGATGACTGGACGAGCTAAATCTTCATCTTTCATACCCGACGGTACTTTTACGGTAAAAGTGATGTCATAAACCTTTTCGATCTGTGCTTCTTCTAAAAATATTATAGTATCAACTACCTGAGGTACCATACCCAATTCAACTCGTCCTATCATCCTTTGTAAAGCATCTATCGCCCGATTTGCATGGGTAACCCCAACCATTCCCACTCCTGCTAATCTCATATCTGCGAAGACTTTGAAGTGTGGGGTTTTACGTACTTCGTCGAAAATGGTGTAATCAGGTCTAACCAACAACAAAACATCAGCGGTATCTTCCAATTTTCCATCTAAAGAAGTATATTGGGTAATTTCATCAGGTACTTGAAGGTCTCTTGGTTCTTCCATAGTTTTTACAACGAAATCTCTATCATTCAGGTACTCAGCTATCGCCTGTGCAAGAGTGCTTTTTCCCGCTCCTGGAGCACCGGCAAGTAGAACTCCTCTACGTTTTTCAGATATCCTTTCTCTCAATTTATCGGATAATCTGTAGTCATCTAATGTTACTTTAGCTACAGGTTTAACAGCCGTTATCTCATACCCATCGGAAAAGGGAGGATGTGATATCACTATCCTGAATTCATTTAATTGTACAACCGTCGCTCCTGCCTTATCTAGTTCTATAAAACCTCTAGATGCTCGTTTAGCATGTTCGACGATTTTATGAGAAAGGTGGCGTAGTTGTTCAGATGTCATGATGTTGTCATCTATGATCTCCATCTTAATATTGCCAGGCATGCCTATCTTTCCTCGAGGTTTTGTTCCCTCTCTAAGATGTACTGACATCATATCTTCTTTAAAATATTCCCAGATCTCTTTTACACCATCTATCTCATCTTCTTGTGGTCGTAAATATCTTACATCTAAACCTTTGGCACGAGCTACCTCAGCCTGAACTATATCACCCGTCAGAAGAATTCCCTCTTCATCGGAGGCTAGTTCCCTAATCATCGAATCTATCTCGCCTCCAGGTGCCAACTGAACTTGGTCTAAGGAAGGTCTCTTACCTATAAATTTCAAATCTACATGACCTTTATCAGCTAACTTTCTCAGTTTCTTAGCCTCTTCCAAGCCACTCATTCCAGTTTCTTGTCCTCTATTAGCCTGATATTCAAGTTCACCTAAAACTGCCTCGTGGATAATGATTTCACAATCTTTAAACTCTCCACTTTCGACCAGTTCAGTGACACGTCCATCGATCAAAACGCTCGTATCTGGAATGACTTTCATGTTGTAAAATAAACTCTACTGTTGATAAATATGTTTTCCCTCTATGAAAAGTATTATTTGGAAGTTCTAAAATACCTATTTGATGAAGTTCATTATCGATAGAAAATTTGACAAATTTACCTGGGAACACTATATATTACAAAGTGCTCTAGCTGCTGCAGCTTTATACGGTGCGTTCATGATTCCACTGATCGACGAACCCATATTGATAGCTGCGATAGGTTCCACTTCATTCATAGTTTTTGCAATGCCTGAAAGTGCTCCATCAAATCCGAAAAACGTGCTTGGTGGACATCTTGCATGTGGTCTTCTAGGTTTATTATTTTTCCATCTTAATTCGACATTGTTACCCCTTTCAGCAACAATAGCTTTAGCAGTAGGAGCAGCTATCTTCGTTATGGTAGTTTTAGATATCGAACATCCCCCGGCTGGAGGTACTGTCATTTTCTTAGTATTGAATCCTATGGTTGAAGCTCTCATAGCTCTTCTTTTGTTAGCATCTATCATCAGCACTATAGCGATGATTCTTCACCCGTATTTGATCGATTTAGTTTGAATGAAATATCCCTATGGATTTTGTACGCCCCAGCGAAGATTTATATACCCCACATAATATGCTTAACTGTGATAAAGTGAGTTCGAACGACGACGAGGAAGAAGTACAAAGAGTTCCATACCCTCGAAGGAATCAAGGACAGATGTTCGCTATAGCAGATAAAATGCTCGGCGGTGGACGGGTGAATATTATGTGTGAAGACGGTAAGTCAAGGATGGGGCGGATTCCTGGGAAATTAAAGAAGAGGATGTGGATCAGAGAAGGTGACCTCCTTATCGTTAAGCCTTGGTCTTTCCAGGACGAAAAGGCAGATATTGAGTACAGATATACTCGCACACAGATTAGCTATTTGAAGAGAAATAATAGTATTCCAAATTCACTTGATATTTTCTAAACGTTCATCGAAAATATGTTATAATCCCTTTTTAATATTGTAACTATGAAACGTAGTTTGATGGATATATTACGCTGCCCCGAATGCAAGGGTGAATTGGATTTAAACATAGAAAAGGAAAATGATGAGGTCGAAGAGGGTTCACTTCATTGTGAAAAATGTGATGTTGAATACCCCATCGAAGATGGAATACCGAACATGCTTCCCAAAAATGACTAAACAAATTCCATCTGTATATCGACTATCTCTTTACTATTTTCAGCTTGTTGGTATTCATTAAGTGGTTCTTTATTCAATTTTAAAAACTGTTCTCCCCAGTTGAATTTTGCTAATATCTCTTTAGCCTGTTCTTCTTCTCCTAATATATAGAGTGCAGCTGAAAGTGCTTCTACCGTAGTCAACTGCATCGGTTTACCATAATTCACTGGATTCGCTGCTACAAGATAAGGTAGTGCTCTAGAATTATCGTATACAGGTAATTTCTTTTCAGCTTCAGTCCATGTACAGTCCAAAGCTCGGATACCCCCTTCTTCACAGTATTCTTTATCTTCAGGTGAGAAGGCTTTGTCCGTTAACGGTGTAAGGTAGATGCCACCTTTACCGAGGTCACTCTCATGTAAAATTTTCTTAGCCATGTCATTATCTAAAAGTTTTCTAGCTGTACACTTCTTGGGGTCACATTCCCTATAATCCAATATATAGAGCTGCATATTGTTTACATAAATTTTGTAGGGTGTAATAAATCATTCGTTAGATGGTCAAATATAATGAAAATCACAAATTTTATCAATATAGAGATGGATATAAAATTTATAAGAGGTAGAATATTTATCATTAATTTGGAACAGCTGGTACAGCATTCTTTTCAGCAAGTGTTATCGGTTTTGAGGTCTTTTGTAGCAATTTCCCATCAGTCTTCTATGTACTACCAATAGCACTCCTTGTCTCCGGAATCACTGGTATTGCGATATATCATTTTTAACTCCTGACACAGGTAAAGCACTTCAATCCACTACTGCAGAGATAGCAACTTTTCCATACTTTTACCAAATCCAATGGTTCATTAGATATGCTATTCCATCAACTAGGGATCTTTTATCTTTCGATCACATAGAAATGATCAGCATTGCTGCAATTATTTCGGTAGGAATATATTCTTTTTTCAACTATCCGATTCTTAGATCAAATGAGATATAGTCCAAGTAATCAAATCACGATCTTCAACTCCTTAAAGGAAAAAATATAAGGATAAGTCAATCTATTATATACCACACCCGATGATGAAGAATCCAAAACTGATTTTATGATGAGTGATGGGCAATCTGAGGGTGCAAATCTAAAACAAGGATGATAAAATGGTCACCGGATTTGATTTATTACCTAGCAATAAACCACTACAAAAGCATTGGATAAAAAGAGTCATTGCTTATCTTATAGATTTCATATTATCTAGCGTTTTAGTGTACATCATTTTCATACCTTTTACTATTGGTTTTGGTTTGAGGTACATCAGTGTCTTCCCGTTCACAGCTGGAGTAGTGCAAGTGTTCTATTCTGGAGTTTTAGAATATTCGAAAAGGCAAACCTTGGGTAAAATGGTATTAGACCTAGAGGTAGAATCAATGATGGGTGGTTTGGACCTCTCGGATGCTTTGATAAGGAATTTAGGTAAAATTCATGGACTTCTTTTACTGTTAGATGTTATAGCCGGACTTGCTACCGAGGGAGATCCTAGACAGAAATATTTAGATAGAATCGCAAATACCACGGTGGTAGGAAGTATAGACCCGATACATCTTAGAGAATTTGTCAGCAGCCATATACCTCATCACGAAGAAGTCGTGTCATCTGAGATAGATAACAGACAATGTAGGGAATGTGGTGGCGATTTAGAAGATATCGGAGGCGGAAAGGCTAGATGTAGCGAGTGTGGAAGGATACAGTAAATTAATATGTACATAGCTGTCGATGATACGGACTCTAGAGAAGGAATGTGTACAACGTTTTTAGTTGCTGAGTTAATAAAAGAATTCAAAGATTATGAACTCCTAGATTACCCTAGATTAGTGAGGTTGAACCCCAATGTTCCTTGGAAAACAAGAGGTAACGGTGCAGTTGTTTTGAAGCTTGGTACCGGGGTAAATAAAAAGGATATGATAGGTGAAATTGAAGATGATATCTATATCTATGACGGTGAGTCTATAACAGATTCGGTCGACGATCTACTAATCCGTTCTGAAAAAGTTATAGAAAATTGGGCTGAACTCAAAAATGATAGAACGGATCCAGGTTTGATAGTGAGTACAAAAAAAACTCCAGAATATCTATATGATAAAGCAGTTAAAGATATAGTCACTCTCGAAGAGGTGATAGATACTTTAGAAAATGAAAATATTAAGTACACTGGATTCGGAAAGAAAAGGGGGATAATAGGTGCTGCTGCAGCCCTTGCTTGGGAACCGTATGACCATACTTATGAATTGATAACGTATAGAAAACAATCGAAGTGGGGTACTAAGAGGGATATCGACAAAGAGCAGGTTAAGGTGTTAGATATGTCTTTAAATAGTGCATTCGACAGCTATGACTACGATGAAGATGCATCTGTGATCGACCCGAATTCTCCATGTCCCGTGCTTTACGGTGTAAGAGGTGATAACTCTGACGAACTAAAAACAGCTTTAAAAGTAATATGCACCGAAAAGCCAGAAAGATGGATCACCTTCTTTACGAACCAAGGAACTGATGAACACATACAACCCGCTGAGATCAAAGATGTTAAGCCGTGGATATCTGTGAAAATCGAAGGAAAGGTTACAAAAAAACCTCGAACTATCAAAGGTGGTCATGTTCTCTTCGACGTTTCCGATTGTAATGGAAACTCCATCACTGCAGCTGCTTATGAACCAACCAAAAGTTTCAGACAAATAGTTAATAAATTGATCATCGGAGATAAAGTACGACTGTATGGAGGGGTCAGGAAGGATCCAATAACTCTTAACATCGAAAAGATGAAAATACTTTCTTTAGAAGAGAAAATAGTAAAAATAGGCAATCCCGTCTGTCTAAAGTGTAATACAAGGATGTCATCTATTGGTAAAAACGCCGGATTCCGATGTAAAAAATGCAGTACCAAAGCATCAGAAGATGATATAGAAACTAAAAAGGTTGAAAGAGAATTAGAAGAAAAATGGTATGAAACACCTGTTTCGGCTAGGAGACATCTGAGTAAACCATTGAAAAGGATGTTGAAAAGATAAGCGTGTATTTTAAATATAAACTATTGTTTTAGGTATATAGATTAAAAGAGGGAAGTCGTAGATACCATGGATAAAAAAGTTAAAGGAACACATGTAATCAACATATTAGATTACGTGGAGGAAAAAAAAGGAAAGATAGGTCTTGAAGAGTTTATGAATGAAGTAAAAGAAAGGTCGATCACCACTAAAACAGATTTTGATGAAAAAGAATGGGTCGGTTATGATATAGTTATACAGCTTTTCGAAACTATAGAAGACATTTTTGGCAGTGACCTAAGAAAGGTTCCAAGGTCTAGAGAAATCGGGCGTCACATTACCAGTAGTTTAGGTCATCTTGAATATTTGACCGTAGCCCAGGGTCTAAAAGAACTTGTTGAAAAGGCTGAAGATAATTGGAGTAAAGTATACAATTTTGGAAGTATAGAACTAGCTGAGTGGGACGAAGAAGATGGTAAAGCAGTTATCAAATATCATGGATTCCCAGCTAATAAACATGTTTGCAATTACTTCCAAGGTAGCCTGGAAAAAGATCTTGAGATGCTCAGACTAGACGGTGAGATCGAACACACTGCATGTCCCGTCGAAGGTGAAGATCACATTGAATTCCAATTGACTTGGTGATCAATTGACACGTTGATCGAGTCAGGAACTGCCAACCTAACTGCTCTATTCAGGATAATACTTCTCGATGAATTTTTCATCGATCCTCTTCAGATCTCTCTTTGGAATTATAGTTAGTAAATCCCATGCTAAATCTAGAGTCTCATCTATTGTTCTATCCTCATCTCCACCTTGTCCGATGAACCTCTCTTCGAACTCGTCTGCAAATTCTAGATAAGTACGGTCTCTTTCACTGAGAGCTTCTTCTCCAACAACTGCGACTAGGTCTCTAAGTTCTCTACCTTCTGCATAAGCAGCATAAAGTTGGTTACTAACGTCGGAATGATCTTCTCTTGTTCTCTCTTCTCCAATACCCTGCTGCATCAACCTAGATAATGAACCATCGGGTGTGATCGGTGGACGGATACCTTTTCTATGAAGTTCTCTCGAGAAAACGATCTGACCTTCTGTGATATACCCGGTTAAATCAGGAATAGGATGGGTGATATCGTCATCAGGCATAGTAAGGATTGGGATCATAGTAATTGACCCCTCTTTATTCAATATACGACCTGCTCTTTCATAGATACTTGCTAAATCGGTGTAAAGATAACCGGGATAACCCCGTCTACCAGGCACCTCTTCTCTAGCAGCGGCTATCTCTCTTAATGCTTCACAGTAATTTGTCATGTCACTTAAAATAACCAAAACCTGCATACCTTCGTCGAATGCAAGGTACTCAGCAGCGGTCAATGCCAACCTAGGAATGATGGTTCTTTCGATTGCTGGATCGTCGGCAAGGTTCAAAAATAAAACCGCTCTTTCCAAAGCACCGGTTCTTTCGAAATCATTGATAAAGAAATTCGCTTCTTCAGATGTGATACCCATAGCACAGAATACAACAGCGAACTCTTCCTCTTCACCTAAAACCTTAGCTTGCCTTGCTATCTGTGCAGCAACGTTATTGTGGGGAAGACCGCTAGCACTGAACATCGGGAGTTTCTGACCTCTAACGAGTGTGAACATACCATCTATTGTCGAAAGTCCAGTCTGAATAAACTCTCGAGGAAACTCCCTAGCTGACGGATTGATCGGATCTCCATTTATATCTCTTCGTTCTTCAGGGATGATATCTGGGCTATCATCGATAGGTTCACCGATGCCGTTGAAAACCCTACCAAGCAATTCTCTAGAAACACCAAATTTCATGACCTCACCGGTAAACTGAACAGAGGTCTGATCCGTATCGAGACCTCTTGTACCAGCAAAAACCTGGATGATCGCTCTGTTAGATTGGGCTTCCAATACCTGACCCAATCTTTCCTCGCCGTTTGGAAGTTTGATCTTTGCTATTTCGTTGTAAGCTACGTCACTGATACCCTCAACGACCATGAGGGGTCCAGATACTTCTACAACATTACGATATTCAGTCCTTTTAGATATATCATCGACCATAATTATCCCTCCATCAAATCATCAAATTCTTTATTCATTTCCATCTCGATGTCATCATATCTCTCCTCCCACTTTTCAGAGGGAATATTTGACATCCTGCTGATCTTTTCAAGTATTTCCATTTCTGATAAAGATTCAACAGTAACTCGCTCTTCTAAGGCGTCCATACCTCTTTCATAAAACTCCATCATTATCTGAAGCATCCTGAACTGTTTCTCAGGTTCACAGAATGTATCAACATCGTGGAAAGCGTTCTGCTGTAGGAAATCCTCCCTCAGAATCCTAGCGGCCTGTAGGGCAAATTGGTCGGACTTTGGTAAAGCGTCTGGACCAACTAGTTGTACAATTTCCTGTAATTCGTCCTCCTTCTCCAATAGTTTCATACCTTCTCTTCTCAGTGTATGCCAGTTTTCATTAACATTGTCCCCCCACCATTCTGCAACTTGATCAAGATAAAGAGAATAAGATTTTAACCAGTTGATAGCGGGGAAATGTCTCTTATTCCTAAGTTCAGTATCTAGGGCCCAGAATACCTGAGCGATACGTAGAGTGTTCTGAGTAACAGGTTCGGAGAAGTCACCACCAGATGGACTGACCGCACCGATCACAGAAACAGACCCTTCCCGACCACCGTGAAGTTCACAGATACCTGCTCTTTCGTAGAAAGCTGCAAGTTCAGATGCTAGATATGCAGGATATCCTTCTTCACCAGGCATCTCTTCTAACCTACCGGATATCTCTCTTAGAGCCTCGGCCCAACGTGATGTTGAATCCGCCATGAGAGCTACGTTGTAGCCCATATCTCTGTAATACTCTGCAAGTGTGATACCGGAATAAACCGATGCTTCTCTCGCAGCCACCGGCATGTTACTAGTATTAGCTATCAAGATGGTCCTTTTCATCAGCGCCTCACCTGTTCTAGGATCTTCCAGTTCAGGAAAATCTCTCAAAACCTCCGTCATCTCGTTACCTCTCTCACCACATCCTACGTAAACGACGATGTCCGCATCGGACCATTTAGCCAACTGGTGCTGGATGACGGTATTGTGGAGGACCATCGGTGCATTACCTCCCACAAAATTGTGAGTGTCCGGTACGGTTAGGTCATAAACGTCCTTTGTTTCTTCATTTACCTCGATAGATTCAATGGGGTCCGGTAAGAAATGACCCAAATGGTTATGAGCGATTTTAACCAAATTCTCGTCACTGGTTATATTTGAGAACTTTCTCAAGATAGGTACACTCATCCTTTCCTTTTGAGTTGTATAATTTGCTATCTTGATACCATTTTCTTTGAATTCCTTCCTTGTGATCCCGCTGTTCTCGAACTTTTCTCTCACCATATCGGGTGATATCCTTACTGAATCGACTCCTTTAAAGTGACTTATATCTTTAATCAGATAATCTTTTATACACTCATATTTAGGATGTTCAGTAGCGGTTTTTTCATAGAAGTTTTCTAACTCCTCACCGGAAATCCTTATCCTGTAACTTGTGTTGACTTTCGTATCCTTTGACCCAAATCTAGGAGCCGTTCCAATCCTAGTTAGGGCATATGTCAGGTCGCTTGCCATCTTCTCACTAGAGGTGCTGATCTCGGCTTCGTATCGACTAAAACTACCATCTGCTAAATAGTAACCCCTGATGAAAGTCGCTAAGACATTTTCATCACTTTTTAGAATTTTTTTCGGAATGTGACACGTCTTGGATTTATCTCTTTCCGGGAATCCTAATTTTATTAACAGGTCTCTCAGAGCTTTGCAGTTTACTTTAACGGAATTTACCGTATTTGCATATTCTCTTTGGGCCTCTAATCCAAAAAGTTCATGGATCAGATATTCGACTCTGGAAAGAAGTTCATCATCGTTATTGTAGAAATGAACTGAGGTGGGTTTTAGGGAACCATCACCGAGAAGAAGTCCTAGAAGTTCAGCGAAATCCTCGTTCATCTCGGTAGGTACCTTTATTGGGGTAGACCTTCTTTCAGCCTTAACATTGCTTACTTCGTATTGCACATCAGCTTCTCTAAATATTTTATAAGCCAATTTCACCTTCGGTCGATTTCTTCCAATAGCATATCCCGTAAGTTTTACTAGGCTTATCTGTAATCTCTCTGCTAATGCATTTCTATCTTCGAATCTGTGTTCCAACTCTTTAATAACTTCAACAACCTTTTCGAAATCCTTACCATAGACCCTCTTTTCCGGGAGTAGTTCTTTTACTTCCAACTTCTCTCTTTTATTCTCCCCAGATAAATCAAGTTTTCTTGGAGCTAAAAGAGTATCCCCTTCATTTATCTCACCGGCGGGTTTTTCAACAATCTCCATTTCAGGTGTAAGTACGAACAGTTTATGGATAGGGGTTAGTTCGACCTCTCTACCTGATTTAGTTTTGACGATGACCGTTCTATCGGTTTTTCCTTTGTAAAGACATGTTGCTTTCTTTTCGACTATCTTCCCACCATCCATGGATAAAATACCGATAGGACGGTCCAATTCGATCAATTCTTCAGAATCATTTTCAACTGTTTTTTTCTCTCCGTTTTCTTTGTACTCCTTGTAGATATCTTTTATAGGTTTTTTAGATCCGTCACCCAAGAGAACAGGAGTATCTCCAGTCACACATTTTCCGGTCCCGAACCCCCCAGGTATAGCAGCAGTTCCACCTTTTGCCAGTGGGAAGAATGTGTCCAAAACTCTCTGACCGGTAATCAACAATTCTCCAGGAGCTTTTTTATCAGCTATAGGTCTACCGATCCTTACTGGCCATCTTTGGACCAAGGTTATCTCATGTTCTTCACCCTCGTTTTCCAAAACTGCGATGGTATCATCAAGAGTGTATTCTCCTTCTTCAACGATCTTCTTAATAGTTCCTTCTTTTCCAGGAGGCACCATGATCCTATGTTCAACTACTTGGGTCTCCTGAACCGTACCTAAAATATCCCCTGTTGATACTTCATCACCTTTATTAACCGAAGGGACAAACTCCCACTTCTTTTCGTGTTCTAACGGTGATACGTCAACACCCCTTCTTATAAAGTCCCCAGTTTTCTCTTTGATCATATCTAAAGGTCTCTGTATACCGTCATATATCTCGGTGATCAATCCCGGCCCGAGTTCTACGGATAGTGGTTCTCCGGTTCTTACAACTTTCTCACCAGGTTTTACACCACCGGTTTCCTCATAAACCTGTATTGTGGCAACATCCTCTTCTAACTCGATTATTTCACCGATTAGACCTTCTTCACCAACTTTAACAACTTCATACATCTCAGCCCCACGTAGGTTATCGGCTTGAACTACCGGACCGGCGACTTTGATGATCCTTCCTTCTTCGCCCTTTCCAGGTTTTGAGATCTTTTTAATACTTTCTTCAGCTTCATTTATCATAATATCATACCTCTTCTGACGTTATATCGATTCCTACAGCTCTTCTAATCTTCTTATTTAATGGATCTTCTTTATCATCTAACGGACCTTTTTTATCTGGGATCTCGAGTATTACTGGATATAGATCCTTTTTCTCGGATATCCTATCAAGCTCGTCTCGAATGTTTTCAGCAATGCGCTCCGATAATAATACAACACCTATATCAGGAGATTCGATCAGTCTGTCTATCAATTTGATAGTCTGGTATTCGTCCTCAGGACTATATGACTCATCAGCACCAGCTAATGAAAAACCCAATGCCATATGCTCATCCCCAACTACGACTACTTTTCTTCTCATTCATACCCCTCCAAAACCAACATGTTCCTGATCCTATCCGGTTTAAAACCCTCTTTGAGTCCCCTTACCAATATTTTCAGATTCCTCAATTCTATTTCTTTACCCACTAAGAATTTTAACAGCGGTCCAACGGTCAAAACTTGTTGACTCATAATTTCTGATACGATCTTTAAAAGTTGCTTATCTAAATATTTTTCAATTTCGAAATGGCTCTTCGAAGCAGCTTCCTTACGGATATCCTCAAATGAGGTCCCCTCTAATTCAACTAAAGCTTCCTCTAAATTATTGGATTCCAACATCTGTTGTAATTTCCAGTCCTCTAGTTCTCTACCAGAAGGGAGCAAATAGTCTTGCATCAACTCTTTATCTATACCTTCTCTTACACCCCGTATGACCATTTTAAGGTTGAGTAAATCGGTGTATCTTCCAAAGAAGTACTTTACCGGTGCTCTCTGTTCACTCTCTACATCTGTGACTGCCTTTCTCAACCTATCGTATGCAAATTTGTCTAATTCTACATCTAATTTAAAGAAATCTTCGCCCCACTCCTCTTTACCAAGAACCATCCCAAATTCCGTTTCTTTTAAAATAGTGATAGCCTCTTGAAGATTTCTAGACGATGATAAGTCATCTATAACATTTTCATCTATTATCCTGATAGGAGTTAATTCGTTTTCTAACTGTTCAGGATCTCTTCCTTTGGCGATATGTTTTATCGCCCTCTTAGCCATCTTAACATCATATCTGACAAGCCACGCCTCTACGAAAGGTTTTGTTTCAAGAGGAGATAATCTGTATGCCTTTTTCATATATCCAACATTATTAAGTTCAAGTCGCTTTTCAACCTTATCTATATCTGCAGTTTCCTCTTTAGGTAGTTCGTATCCATTTTCCCTTACAACTTGATAGAATTCATTTAAGTTCCTACTCTCTATTATAGGATCGACCTTTTCTTTATCTATAAAATGAATTCCATGGGCTCTGAATTTGGCATTGGGAAATGTAAAATTCGAAATCGCAATCAGTGTCCTAAAATAGCTCATCAATAAAAGAACGACCAAAAGCAGGGCTACACCAACGATGACAAGGACTAGATTTGTCAAACCCATCATGTCGATCAATTCATCTATCAATCAGAGTTCCTCCTTTAAATCAGTAAATAAGATATCCGAGATATCTCTCCTAAGTTCTTTCTTCCTTCTTTCTATATTGGATTCAAAGGTCATATCTATTTTAGCACCGCTTTTTGATTCTGCTATAATACCGCCGATCCTCTCTATATCCGATTCCACTTGCAGTGATGGATCTATCTTCTCTGAAAGCTTTTTAACGATATCTTCACTCTCACTGTTACAGTAGATAATGGTTTCGTCTCCAAGGACTTTGGAAACCTTCCCTATAGCTTGTCTTAAAAAGTCTTCATAAATGGAAGGTTCTGTGTTTTTTAATTCATTATAAACCTTCTCGAAGACCTTATCGATCATCTCCTCCCGTACCTTTAGCTTCTGTTTTTGTTTATCGAGTTTTGCCTGTGAGATGATCCTGTTATTCATTGTTTTTATTTCACGTTCTCTTTTATTTTTGATCTCTTGGAGTTTTCTCTCTTTTTCTTTCTTTATCTCTTTTGTTTTCTCTCTAGCTTTTTCCTTTTCTCTTTCCATGATATTCTCTGCTTTCCTGTTCATCTCCCGTTGGATTTTCTTAATTATCTTGTTCACTGTCATATCTTTCACCTCACATCAAAGCAAATAAAATTATAAAGATAGCAATCAACAGCCCGAATATGGCAAATGTCTCCGACATCACGCTGAATATCATGCCCTTTCCAAAAGTATCTTCACGTTTGGAAACGGCTGCAATCGCTGACCCAGAAGTGATACCCTGACCTACACCAGAAACGCCTGCAATACCGATGGCTATACCTGCTCCAACAGATGCGATTCCCTGTAATGTCGTAGTTGGTTCAGTAACTGTACCCAGTATTCCACTGAAAACCATCAATAGGATAGCTATCAAAAGTCCATAGATGGCCTGGGTTTCTGGAAGTACTGAAAATACCATCCCTTTACCAAACATGGCCTCGTCCTCTGATACCGTAGCGATACCGCTTGCCGCTGCGATACCTTGACCGATTCCCGAAAGACCAGCTATTCCAACGGCTAAACCTGCACCTACGCCGACTAATCCTAGGGAGAACAGTATACCTGAAACTTCCCCTAATAAAGGAGTAGATACCATAAGTAATATCGCTATCAACATACCATATATAGCTTGAGTTTCTGGAAGTACAGAGAAAACCATCGCCTTACCAAACATCTCTTCTTTTTCTGCAACACATCCTATACCGCTAGATGCAGCTATACCCTGACCTATACCTGAAAGACCGGCAATCCCTACGGCCAAACCTGCGCCTACTGCGATCAGTCCCACGCTTTGTACACTAATTAAATCAAATTGAGTAGCAATTTCAAAGAGTTTCGCATCTATAGTACCTTGCAATAATCCTGAAGATACCATGAGTAATATCGCTATCAACATACCATATATAGCCTGAGTTTCTGGAAGTACTGAGAATACCATCCCCTTTCCAAAAAGGTCTTCTCTTTCAGCAACGCTTCCGATACCTGCACTGGCAGCTATACCCTGACCTATACCTGAAAGACCGGCTATTCCAACGGCTAAACCTGCACCTATACCAACGGTACCAAAAGCAACTCCTATCGTGCTATCTTGGACCATGAATAATTTTGGTGCACCGCCTAATAAACCTGTGAATACCATTATTAATATTCCAACTAAAAGACCATAAATAGCCTGGGTTTCTGGAAGCACTGAAAACACCATACCTCTACCGAATAATTCTTCTTTTTCAGAATAAGCAGCAATACTACCGGAAGCAGCTATACCCTGGCCGATTGCAGATAATCCCGCTATACCTACAGCAAGACCAACACCTAAAGAAGTGACTCCAATAGATAATGGAATATTTGTTTCAGCACCTATAATACCTGTAAAAAGTAATAGTAAAACCGCTACTAGAAGTCCGTAAATAGCCTGGGTTTGCGGTAATGCCTGAAAAACCAAACATTTACCGAATTTTTCCGGCTTCTCAGCAATGGTACCGGCACCTGCTGCACCGGCTATACCAACACCTATACCTGCTCCCATCCCTGCAATACCTACTGCAAGTCCTGCACCAAGAGCAGTCAAATACGTACCCCTTGTATCAGTTATTGCTCTTATTTTAAACGTATCTTCATAGATATTACCATTTGCTTCGAGGGTTAGATTTACTTGATAAACAGTTTCTCCTTCCTCAGGTGCCTGGAAAGCATGAGATATATTATATTCATCAGCGGTTTCGGAACCATCTCCAAAATTCCAAGTAACGTTTTCTATATCCTCATAAGATAAATTACCGGATAATGAAATACTAAATTCAAAGGTTCTTTCAGAAACTTCCTCTGTGTCCGGTATGTAAACCTGGGTTTCATTACCTAGGTTTTCCCCGTCAAATAATATATCTACTCTTCCCTGAGAATTGTTATTTTGTGATTCAGCTAAAGGGATAACACTCAATACGAGTATCGATAATAATACCACTAAACCAAAAATTTGCATATATCTTTTCAAAAGCTTTGAATAATTCATTTTATCACTTCCTCTTCCAACTGAGTATATTCTCTCTTTGCTTTGAACGGGGAATAGGGTTTACCTCCACCTTCATAAAATTGACCGAAGAACTCTACATATTGAAGCCTAAGGGAATGTACAAATGCTCCTAGAGCCTGTAATGACGCGTTAGCAATGTGACCTCCTATCATGATTATTAGTGCTAAGACATAGAATGGATATGATGGATCAATAAATGCTAGAGCACCTGTTATTAACAAAAATCCACCTAATCCCTGGAATGTTAAATTTCTGTCCTTAAGACCTTTGATACCGGCTACAGCTCCACCGATCATCAGTGGAACCGCTAAGATCATTCCCATCTCTGCTGAGGCTATCATATCCGATAATACGTTTACCGTTAGAGCTATACCAGCTGTAGCTAATCCTAAAGCTAAAATCCTAGCGAAGGATAAAAAGTCACCAATGAAACCTGTTAAATCGAAGAAAGATAGTCCTTTTGCTTTAATAAATAGCAGTCCTAAACCGGCTAAACTGATAGCCCATGCTACGATGTATACTTCACCAGAGAATGTATACCAACCAAATAAATTGCTTGAAATCAAGATAAATCCACCAGGTTGTAGAAGCCACCAGGATAAATTGTCCAAGACTACTTCTCTCTTGTTACCCTTTTTGATATGTTGAACGAAAGATAAGAAAATACCGATGTTGAGATAAGCTAATCCTATCAACAAAGAAACGATCAATAATATCTGTGGTCCATCGCCTGCTAAAGTGTCGATCTGTGTTAAATTCTCAAAGAAAGATGAAAGTCCGAGTCTGCCCATCAAATTAGGATTTGTTTCTCTATCTGGACCTAAATATCCCCCTTGTAGGACTCCAAAAAATATCGTTGACAATCCCACAGAAAGAAGAACTAAAGCAAACCTTCTCGTACCTTCCTCAATTTTACCTAAACCTCTTAAAAGTAGAACTGATACTATTACGATCAATAAACCATATATTACATCGCCAAGCATCAAACCAAAGAACAATACAAAGGCTGGGGCTAAAACGAACGTAGGATCTATTTCATCGTATTTCGGGGGAGCAAACATATTGGTGAGTAACTCAAAAGGTTTCAATAACTTCGGGTTATCTAGAGAAACAGGGACATCATCAGGGTCTTCTGGATCATCAACAACTACGGTGGAATATCCCTTTGAATTCTCATCAACGACCTTTTTTACAGCCTTTTCGTTTTTCTCCCTCACCCATCCTTTGATAACACGGGTATAATCTGTTTTACCAAACTCTTGAAGGACCTCGTATTTCTCCCTATATATCTCCAATTCCTCGCTTAAAACTTTGAACGATTTATGATATTTATCTTTAAGGTCTCTAATCTCTTCAATCAATAGTGCTCTTTTATCCTGCTGTTTTTTAAGATCCTCATCTATCTTTTTTAGTACATCACGCGGTTTCCCACCTTTCAACCCTTTGAAATCGAGTGGTCTTATATCTCCTTGCCTGAGGGCGCTTTCGAACTCGATTTTTTGCTTTATGAAAACACCAGTGATCACTACATATGTTTCTTCATCCACCTTTTCAGTATAGAAATAAGAATCTTCTATATCCGAAATAGCTTTTTTAGCTTTTATAGGATTTTTAGTTGTTCCTATCCTGAAAATCGTATATGTGGATTCTCCGATGTGTGAAAGATCTATATCTATCGATTTTATAAGCTCTAGATCCTTTTTTAGAGTCTTTAAATCACTTATCTTTTCTTCAGTTTTTACCAATTTATTATCATAGTCTTTGATTTCTTTCCCAGACTCTTCCATCTGAGTATCGATCTCCTCAAATACTTTATCAAGGTTTCTCTTCTCCCTTTTTACCTTCTCTATCATATCTGGATTTAAGAAATGAGAGATGGCACTTTCTTCTTCTGAAACTTTTTGAAAAACATCTAAAACAGATGATAATTTCATCTCATATTTAGTGAATTTACTTAATGATTCTGAAAGACCTACAGTTTCAACTAATTCACCAACGTCTTTATCCCTTTCAACGTCAGATATCTCAGCTAGACCACTTTCGTGTAAGGAATCTACTACATCATCTGTGTGGTCATCATGAACGATGATCGTGAGGTCTTTCATCCGTTCCGGGAATATTATCCTTATACCTCCTTTACTCTATCTAATACGTGTGAAACTGCTTCATCAATATTTTTTTCTGTAGCCTTGCGGATCATCTCAGCTTCATTTTCTCCCTCTTCTCTGATCTTCTCAGCTTTGGCTTCAGTTTCCTCTTTGATCTTCTTCTTTTTCTCATCCATCTCTTTTTTTAATGAAAAAATTTCATCCTCTTTCTGCTGTTTAGCCTTCTCTTTGGCCTTTTCCAGCATACGTTCTGCTTTTTTCTCAACATTTTCTATTTTTTCGATGGCTTTTTTTTCAGCCGTTCTGACTTTTTTGATCTCATCTACGCCCATTGTTAGGTCCTCCAGATGATTCGGGATGTTTCATGTAACACTATTGTTCAACACCGGATAAGTATTTCAGATTTAAGAGTTTTGGTTGAAAATTGATATGAAGTACATATTTCTTTCCCCATCCCCAAAAGATGTACATGTTTACTCCAAATAAAATAAATATCGCTTTACATTATATCATTATATTATGTTCAGTGACAAGGAAGGTGAAGCAGCTGTAAAAGCTGCTAGAATGATTGTCGAGGCCAAAGTTAAAGGAGATAAATACCCAGATATTGATTATCCTGATAGATTCGATAAAAAGATGGGGGTGTTTGTAACAATTAATAAGTATCCTTCAGGAGATCTGAGAGGATGTATCGGATATCCTGAACCAATTTTTCCTTTGAAAAAGGCATTGCAAAAAGCTGCAGAAAGTGCCACAAATGATCCGAGGTTTCCTCCATTAGGAAAAGATGAATTGAGTGGTATCATTGTGGAAGTGACTCTCCTGACCCCCCCTGAAGAGGTCGATTATGAAAATCCAGATGAATTGATTCAAAAGATAAACTGTGGAGAAGACGGATTGATAATATCTAGAGGACCATACAAAGGATTACTTCTACCACAAGTTCCTGTAGAACAGGATTGGGGTGAAGAGGAATTCCTATCACACACCTGCAGAAAAGCTGGACTAATGCCCAACAACTGGCGAAAAGGTGGTTGTTCAGTAGAAAAATTCCAGGGTGAAATATTCGCTGAAAAAGAGCCATTGGGAGAAATAATAAAAAAGGAGTTGAAATGAAAATGATAATTCATGGGACTGTATATATTGATGGAGAACTCCAGAATAGGTACATAGGTATTGAAGATGGCAAAATTAAGTTCGTGAAAAAGCATTACAAAGGTAATGAAGATGTAAAAGAGATCGAAGAGATCATCTTACCCGGTGGGATCGATCTTCATGTCCATTTTAGAGATCCAGGTCAAACCGAAAAGGAAGATTTCTTTACAGGTTCCAAATCTGCAGCATTTGGGGGTATAACTGCTGTTGCAGACATGCCAAACAATCATCCTCCAATTAAAACACTAGATAATTTTGAGAAAAAGTTAGAAATCGCTGAAGAAAAATCTTGTATCGATTTTGCCCTATATTCTTTGATCGGAGAAGAAGTTGAGGACATCGTAAAAAGAACTGGTATATTCAAAATTTATCTTTCATCATCGACCAATATCAGTAAAGGTATTTCTGAAGATGGAATCAAAACGGTCTTCGAAAACGGAGGGAAAATAGCGTTTCATTGTGAGGATGAACAGTATTTCAGTTCTTCCGAAGAAGATTTACCCGGGTATAATCGGTCACGTCCTCCACAAAGCGAAGTAAACTCTATTAGAAGTTTATCTGATCTTCCTAAAGGACCAAAACGTGTTTGTCACGTATCTACAAAAGAAGGTTTGATGGAAGCTAAATCACAAGGGTTAACCGTAGAAGTAACACCACATCACCTATTCTTAAACGAAGAAGCCTTTTTAGGCGGTTTCGGAAAAGTTAATCCACCACTTAGAACACAGGATGATCAAATAGCCCTTTGGGAATCATATGAAAGAGGGGATATTGAGTTTTTAGCTAGTGACCACGCACCACATCTTGAAAATGAAAAATCTGATTTTGTTGATGCCCCATCAGGCATACCCGGAGTTGAAACCATGTACCCACTTCTACTTAACTCCGTTACTATGGGTAATATATCATTATCTACAGTTATAGAAACCATCGCTGAAAGACCAGCGGAATATCTTAACGTCAAAAAAGGGAAGATCAAAGAAGGGTACGACGCTGACTTGGTGATGGTTGATTTTAGAAGAATAGAGCCCATAAAAATGGAGAACCTACATTCTAAAGCAGGTTGGTCACCATTTGAAGGGTTTAACGCTGTATTCCCTATTCACGTAATGTCAAGAGGGGAATACATCATCAAAGATAACGAATTCATAGGTAGAAAAGGAAGAGGCGAATTTATCTCGGCTAAAATCTAAGCAATTCGATATAGTTAAATAATAAATGGTTTCTTGGACAGGGAAGTGTGATAATTTGAAAGAAATATTTGTAGAAGATATCGTTGAAGGAGAAGAAATCGAAGAAAGTTTTGCAGTTAGAGACAAGGAATCGATTAGAGATTACACCAAAGGATATTTTTTCAAACTGAAGATAGGGGATAAAACCGGAGACATACCTTTGGTTTATTGGGGGAGTTCCGATAAAGATGAGGTACAGAGTATCTATGAAAACATCAATATTGGAGACGTTATCGAGTTAAAAGGTGGTGTCTCAAGATATCATGGCGAACTCCAGATATTCATAAATAAAGATCAATTTCACGGTCTCACTAAGTTGGATGAGGATTCTTACGATGTAGAAGATTATTTAAAACGATCTAAAAAGGATCCAGACGAAATGTTTGAGGATTTGATGATATACGCGGATAAAATTGAGAATAAACACTGCGTAGAACTCGTCGAATCATTTTTAAAAGATGAGGAATTCGTCGTGTCTTTAAAGAAGAGTCCTTACAGTAAGAACTACAGTCATAATTTTGTAGGCGGTCTTCTAGAACATATATTGAATGATGTCATTCTTTCTTACCACGTGGCTAATACATATCCTGAAATAGATATAGACTTGCTTTTAACATCTGCAATACTACATGACTTCGGTAAAGTTAGAGAATACATTACTACAACTTCTATAGAATTGACTACGGAATCAAGACTCATTGGACACACAGTTATCTGTGAAAGACTGATAAAAGAACGTATAGATGAATTACCCGGATTTCCAAAGGACTTGGCTATGAAGATATCACACATCATATTGTCACATCACGGGGACTATGAATGGGGTAGTGCTAGAAGTCCAAGGATGGAAGAAGCGGTTGCGTTACACCATATAGACATGCTAGATGTTAGGTTGAGTGGCTTTCTGCAAGCGAAAGAAGATGTCTCCGAAGAAGATGAAGAGATGATATACGTCTCAAAAGAAGGA
>JBNJDY010000014.1:0-33781 GCA_051745305.1 Thermoplasmatota archaeon | reverse complement strand
AATTCTTGAATCTTTGCAAACATATCTAAAACCTCTGTCTATATTTTTCTCTCAAAATTATCGCGATGAAGTTGATACCTAGAACTATCATCAGTAAAATAAGTGCAGTAGCCCATGCCTGCTGTTCAACATCCCTATAACCAACCAGTCTGTATAAAGAAAGGAGGTGATAAGGTAACGCTTGAACAGGTTTAAACAAACTGCTGGGTGTTCCAGCTCCCGAGAAATATACTGCAGTGAACATGATAGGTGCGGTTTCTCCAGCAGCTCTCCCAAGTCCCAACACGGTTCCGGTCAATATTCCTGGTAAAGAGGGAGGAAGTACCACTTTCCTTATAGTCTGCCATTTTGTAGCGCCTAAAGCAAGACTTGCGTCTCTGAGTTCTCCGGGTATTGCATTTAAAGCCTCCTCTGCTGAACGTGTAACTATAGGTAAAGTAAGTATAGCCAACGTGAGCGCACCTGCTAACAAACATTTTTTCCCATCAAAAAGTATCAAAACAAAAAACGCATAACCGAACAGTCCATGAACTATAGAAGGGGTGCCCTGTAATATGTTGACCGCGGTACGTATCACCCTAACAGCTAATCCTTTTTTTGCATATTCTGCTAGATATATCGCAGTACCGACACCTAAAGGCAATACGATTATAGCTGTCAGTGATATCATCGCAAGTGTACCTAAAATCGCTGGGAATACTCCACCTTCTTCTCCCATGCTGACGATATCCTGGGTAAGGAATTCCCAAGTGATACCGCCCATCCCCCTGCTTACGATGTTGAAGATTATCAAAAATAGGGGGAGAAGGGTGAATAATAAAGTAAGGTAAAATACGTAATATGCCCCTACCTGAGCTCCTTCTTTTTTATAATCGTAAAAAGGTCTGAAACTTAGGTAAGCCCCAAAGAGACCCGATAATAACATGAAAAGGGAAAAGAAGAAACTGTTTGGAATCCTAACGTATATCTCCCATGGTCTCAAATCTAATGGATTTGGTATATAGATTGAAAATGCAGCAACCGATAGTACCAACGTTCCATAAACCAGCATGGGCAAACCCTTCTGCCTTTTAGAGATTATATAATGGTGCATACCTGAGGAGTAACATACAATGGATATCAAAAACAAGCTGCCTGCCATAGTCCAGTATCCTATTTCAGATTGGTTGTAAATGTTCCAAAATCCATATATTCCTACTCCGGCTGAAACTATGAATATCCAAAGTGCTATGATCTTTCTCAGACTCATCTTTTCCCCTCGAATTTTTCTTTTGTCCTAGTTTGAAGTATATCTGATATTATACTCATTATAGCAACGATAGTGAATAACATGATACCGGCTGTGAACAAGACGCTTATGATAATACCGTGAGATTCCCCCATATGTACAGCTATAAGAGCAGTTAATGTATTACCTGTATCGAAGATATTGAAGAATGGAATGGGCATCTTCATGACCGACCCTATGATCAGCATCACAGCCATAGTTTCACCTATAGCCCTACCCATGCCCATGATCACTGCACTAGATATACCGGATATAGCTCCGGGGATCGTGACCTTGCGGATAGTCTGCCATTTTGTAGCACCTAAGGCCAAACTGGCATCTTTCATATCCTTCGGTACAGATTTCATGGCATCATCCGACAAGCTTATTATGATCGGGAGTGCCATTATACCCAATATCAACATAGCTGCAAAGAACGAATTCACACCTCTCATGGCGAATGTATCGTACAAGAAACGACCTAAAAGGATAGCGCCTATGAAACCGTACACGATGCTAGGGATACCAGCTAACAGTTCTATAATAGGTTTTAAGATCATCCTGACTTTATTCGACGCGATCTCAGAAAGATATATGGCGGCTCCTAGACCCAGTGGGACCGAAACCAGTAAAGCACCTATAGCAATGAAAACCGACCCGTACAATGCCGGGAACAGTCCGAATTCGTTCCTTGATACGTTCCAATCGCTGGATAGCAGTCCCATTCCGAATTCCTCTATAGCCGGATAAGCTCTTATGAATAGAAAAATAAAGATAAAAGATATTATAAGGACTGAAAAAGTGGCGATCCCGAAGAAAATCGCTTGAACTATCTTGTCTTTACTACTCCTCGAGATCACTTTTTCCAACTCCTTAGGCATCTACCGGGATGAAACCGATCTCTTCTACGATCTCTTGGCCCCTATCACTCATCACGAAATCGATGTATTCTTTCACAGCACCGGTGGGTTCACCGTCTGTATACATATGAAGTCCACGTTGTAGTGCATAATCTCCAGCCGCTACGTTTTCACTGGTCGGTTTATATCCGTCGAATGCGACTGCGGGAGTATCATCGCCTACATAACCCATACCAACATAACCTATCGCATAATCAGCTGTACCGACGGTTCTTTTAACATCGGAATTCTCCAACTGTGTAGATTGGGCTGCAGTCTCATCAAGCCCTAATAGGTCCATGAAGGTCCCATAGGTTCCGGATGTATCAGCTCTTTCAACTACATATATATCTTCATCAGGGCCTCCGAGTTCATTCCAATTCGTTATATCCCCAGAATATATATCGATCACTTGCTGTTGTGTCAGATCTTGAATTCCAGCATCGTAAACAGACTTACTGACAATTATGGCAAGACCATCTCTTGCCACAGTGTGTTCTACAACATCGGGTACCTCATCGATCTCGGATTGTTTGATATCCCTACTTGCCATACCTATATCTGCGGTCCCCTCTATTATGGCATTGATACCGTACCCAGAACCACCTCCGCTGACAGATACTTGCATATCATCATGTTCATTATTGAACTCCTCCGCAGCAGTTTCTGCTATAGGGAGTACGGTAGAAGAACCTGTTACAGTAACCTCCTGCACTTCGTCATCATTCTCAGTACAACCAGTCATCAAAACACTGGTCACTAAAAGTATGCCGACCAGACCGATGACCATCACCTTGCTTTTCTTTTGCATTTTCATCGGATAAATGAAAAAGGGGAAGGGGATATATACTTTATCTGTATAAAATATAGTTTAGTAAATAAGCTATATAGGGGATATATAAAATATAGAGACTATGCTTGTAGATCATCCTGTTACTTTAGTTCCTGTGAATTCTTTACCCTTGATGGCATTTTGAAAAGAAGTTAGATCACGCCCATCCATGATACATGTCTCGATATTCGCTCTTTTGATTATTTTAGCCGCTAATGGATCGAATACTACATTCGGTCCTGCCCCACCTTCACTTTTGGAAACTATTTCTAATAATCTATCATAATCCAGTTCCGGTATCTTCTTTGCATCCTTATATTTCCTAGGATCTGCTGTATAGACCCCGTCTACAGATGTGGCGTTGATCAATTTATCAGAGCCTAGTCTTTCCGCCAGCATAGCGGCGACTGCATCGGTGGTATGTCCTGGATGAGTACCACCCATGGTGATCACAGAATAATGGTTTCCGGCAGAGATAGCTTCATCAAAGTTGTCGGCCGGTATCGGATAAACGTCCTTACCCATTGCGATTATCAATAATCTTGCATTCAATTTAGATGCAGATATCCCAAGCTCATCTAAAGTAGCTTCGTCGGCATCTAGGGACCTTCCCCATTTGATGTATTTTCTAGCAGTACTACCTCCTCCCACGACCAGGTAGAGTTTGTATTTTTCTTTAAAAGACTTTAAAATTTCAGCAAGTTCTTGGATATAAGAAACGTTATCATCATCCGGCAACAATATCGACCCACCGATGGATATCACTATCTCTTCTTTCATTTTACCAAAACATGAAACATCGAATGGATATATAATTGATATGGTGCTCACGTTTGAATATATAGGGCGTTAAATGTAGCTTTAACTCAGTGATCAACCACCCAATCTATCGTGTAATTTTTGCTGTTGTAAACCCAGTATCCGTTTCCCGGCTCTAGTTTATGACCCGAAAGGTCAAAAGTATACTCTAAGTTATATTCATAGGAACTATTGAATATTCCTATCTTTGATACTTCGCTCGGTAATGACGAAGATGCTGTCACGGATCTGTTAGAGGGATAACCCACCATATTCCACCCGGGTTTAAGAGAAATCCGTGTACGATATGGATGAACTCCTTCGATGGTTAAATTATCTTTTTCAGTCATGCGGATCCACAAGCCCATCTTATGATCCCACTGGTCGATATAATTGAAATGCTCTACTCTTTCGGGAACGTACGACTTCCATCCTTCCTGCTCGGAATCATACCACATGACTTTATCGTAACTTCCGCTGATACCCGTGTCTGGATCTTCAAGTATCTCGATCATATCATTGGAATTGGGGACCAAACTCGTTGATACGAAGTTCCATCCTTGACTTTCAACACCGGCGTTTAGTTGGATGGTGAAATTTTGACTTCTTCTACTTTCATAATATATGTCCCAAAGTTTCGTTCGAAGGGGATTGTAGTGAACGTACAAGAACCCGTAATCATCAGGGTCGATTAAGATCCTGTCACTGGATGGAGTGAACCAGTTGGTTGTCCCGTCGTCGTTGAAAAATATATTGGAAAACATGAAATCTTCGATCTTAGATACGTTCCGCCCTGTTGTGTTGTACATAGAACGCCAGTGGTTGTAAACGATCAAGATCGCCGAACCACCGTTATTGGTATCAACAGCGGACCGTAGGGTCAACCGTTCTTCAACGTATTCAGTATAATTCGATATTGCCCGTGAGATATTCTCCCAATGCAGGTACGTGTTGGTCCTGGCTAGCTCTTTTGCAGTCAAAGCAGCGTATGTCATAGATCGTCTTCTCCAAGGATCGGGTTCGTCGTAATAACTGAAATATGCCCAGGTCCCTTTAGAATCTCCAGAATCGATCTGATCGTTAACTAAGTATTCCATACAAGTGTTAATGTCTTGGACAAGACTATCGTTCTGATAGAAACTGCTGTTGATATTTTCGTCATAATAAGCTTGAGTCAGTAATCTACCCAGCTGGACGTACCCGTTCACGAACAAGAACGTGAAATTTTTACTCGTACCTTTGACACCACCTTCACCGTCATTGGGTTCCGTAGATTCCCAAAACACGTCGTAATCGACCCCATCATGGTAAGTGACGTTGACCCTTGCAGCTTTATCCAAAACGAATTCTATCATGGTATCGGCCGCCTCGTTGTAACTTTGGTTACCGGTGTAAAGATAAGCCTGCTGTAAAGCCAGGGCTGCACGGACGTTCCTGTGGGTACTCCACTCATGGTGGTTATCTTCAAATCTACCTCGGACCTCATAAAAAGTGCTCCGGTTGAATAGTCCCCACTCATCTCTAAAAGTCAGCGCATATTCGAACTGTTTCTCACCCCTCTCGTAATAACTGTAGTTTCCAGTCACTTCGTAAGCTCCGAAATAGCTTAAACCACATTCCATCAAAACATCTGGAAGCCAATCTTCATAGATGGTATAGTACCCGTCACCATCCTCATGTTCGACACCATGTTCCATCATCTCTAACGATCTTTCAACATGGTTACTGTAAGGAACGATGGTTTCATTATAATAGCCCGCGGAGAAAACCTCTGACCATGCCAGCAAGTTATCATCACTCTTACCGTCCTGCGGATCCAATTCCGCTTTGATCTTACCGTAACCTTCCACAACCGGAGTCCAGTCAAAGGATACAATGAATTCGGAACCCGCTGGTACATTTAATTTTATTTTACCGAATGGAATCCCTTTCCAAGAAAATGTTATATTACCGTTGTAGGATTCGTCGAGATTATTTCTCCCCTTTGCAGTCACAGTAACGTTCTGGGGGTCGAGTGAATTGTTGACCGGTACAAAAGAATCGGGTTCTACTTTTACATCAGTCAAATACAGATTACCTTCACGGGAAAAGTTTATGTTTATACGATTGTAGTTGGAGGGAGAAAAAAGTGTTTCGTTCCCTTCGTAAGAGATCCCGTAAGTATTTCTTTTCGTACTAGAACCGTTCACTACCCTCCATATCAGATGTACTGAATCAATTCGCCCGTCAGAGTTTGTGATGAAACTTTTACTGACACCGCTTTCAATATCAAATATTTCTATCTCTTTGTTCGATAGAGGACCCATAGAGTCGTTCAATAAAAAATGTTGAAGGTTAACTATATTTAAATAACCGTCTCCAAGAACTTTGTGATCTTCAAAAGTGGTATTATCCAAGGTTATATTCCCGCTTCCATCTTTATAAACGTCTTCCCCCCAACTTTCAGTCAAAGTTGAGTTGCTGAGCTTGACCATGCTTGAGCCGATGGCCACTACACCATTTTTATCCATGTCCTTGATGGTTATATTCTCTAAAGTATCACTTTTCACCGAATTACAATCCGAGAAGACTAACCCGTTCCTACCACTTTCGATGGTAGAATTTACGATATTGAAATTTTCACCGTAGATTTCAACACCCCTTTCACCCTCTTGATCGCTCCAACCGGTATCTACCAATACACTGTTTTTAACATTCAATAAACCACCGCTAGTCTTCTCTAAAGAGAACCTGTTCTCCCTCTGCCACCATCTTTTTTCTTCCGGGATCCCCTGAACTTTGGAATAAGAGACATTCAACCCTCCTGTAGAATTCACTCGGATAGTCTTCATGTCGTCGATCATCAAGATCACGTCGGATATATTCAACCAACCATCTATGGTTATGTTAGCGTAACAGTAAGCCGTTGAGTTGTTATCATTATAATAGAAAACACTCTCATCATTAACGTCGTTCTCGATACTCTGGAGTGTGTTTCCACCTCCTTTCACATATATCGTATCCTCGGAGGAGGAATACTCAGAAGAATTCAAAGAAGGGGAAGTGTTCAAGGTAGATGAGTTGATGGAATAGATGAAACCATATTGGCTCATGATCAAAACAACGATGATGATCCATGAAAAAGCTCTGAACTCACTCTTTTTCCACAAGTATATCATTTAAATATAGATTATCAAACTATTAATTAATTTTCCAAAAAAATCTATATGTGCTGAACCGATGTGAAATGAGCAGATGTCGAATAATAAAATTTTGATCACCGTTGATTCCCTGCGATGGGACGCCTTATCTTATATGACGAATCTAAGTGATTTCGCTTCCAATTATGCTCACTTCACTCGAGCTTATACCAACGGTCCCTCGACACCCTTCTCTTTTCCCAGCCTATTCAATGTGAATTACGACCCGATCAAAGATCCGATAAAGATCAGACCGCCGACTTTGACTGAAGAACTCAAAGATATAGGTTATGAAACCTTTGGATTAGTAGCTAGTAATCCTTACATTTCAGCTATATCTGGTTATCAAAGAGGGTTCGATACATTCGAAGATTTTATCACGTCTGAAGGAAGAGAAGTACGGGGAAAGATGTGGAACCTTTTTCAAAAGTTTCCTAATATGTTTCAAAATCTAAGAGACGTATATAAATGGTATTTTAAAACAGACGTAACATCTTCGTTGAGCGGTAAAGTGATCGTCGAGATGAGCAAGAAATGGTTATTAAAAATAAAGAAGGAAGACAGACCTTTTTTCTTCTGGGTTCACTTCATGGATACCCATTATCCATATACACCTCCGTTAAAACACACAGATTTCCATTTATCCGATATCACATCCTTGAACAACTTCAGAAAGAAACGATATCTAGAGAATACAGAGAGATCAAGACAGAAAGTGATCGAACTTAAGGAACTCTATAAAGATGCCGCTGAGTGGTTGGATGTACAGATGGAAAAAATGTTCGATAACTTGAAAACTCTGGACTTATGGGATGATACCGATATCGTGATAACTTCAGATCACGGTGAAGGGTTTGGGGAACATTCATTCTTGGGACATCCGTCTCAACTTTACGAAGAGGTTGTAAAAGTTCCCTTGATAGCTAAGATCGGAGGAATATCTAGAAAAGAAAATAAGATGGTGGAGTTGAGGGATATCCCAGCAACGTACTGCCCGGGCTCTCAAAGATGTGGAAGAGATCTTAGGAAGTCTGTAAATGAGGAAAGGACTATACCATTGAGAGCAAGACATGCCGGGAACAGAAGCTGTATGAAAAAAGGTATGAATCTGATAAGCAGACCAGAGAGTTTGAAGTACGGTATCTATGGAAGTGTTACAGATCGATACAAATTTATATTCGATGAAGAGGAAGATAAAACAGAACTGTACGATCTGAAGAGGGATCCGAAAGAAGTTGACGATATCTCATCTGAAAACAAAGATATAGTTAAAGATTTCATAAAAAAACTAAATACGGACTAAACTACCAAAAAAATAATGTATTTTCTATCTTTTCCTATCTATAATGAAAGTCCTTCACGTCTGTTCCGAAGACGCTACTCCCATGCAGAATATCATCAAACTGTACAAGAAGAAGTTCAAGAAGAAGAACGTCCAGATCGATATGAGTTTTGGTGATAAGTCCATAACGGGTTATGATATAGTTCACGGACACTATGCTTTGACAAAGCCTGTCATAGATGCGAACAGGAAAGCTAGAAAGGAATCCATACCGTTCATACTGCATTCCCACGGAAGCGATGTTCGTAGGGTCATAGGTAGAGGGGCAGTTAAACTTCCTTTTCATCACCGATGGATATCAAAACATATTAGGAAAAAATCGGATATGGTATTGTTGAGTACTCCGGACTTAGAAGAATGGGCTGATGGGATCTACGTTCCGAACCCAGTCGATCTAGAGATGTTCAAACCGTTAGATGTTGAAAAGACCGATAAGATACTTCTTCTAGGTAGGTTCACCAAGGGAGGCGGGATCAAGAAAGTTTTAGACCCTGAGAAACAGTACGACTGCATAAACTGGGGGGACAAGATCAAGTTTCCAGATAATGTTAATACTTTACCATTTTTAGAGCATGATGAACTCCCGGAACTGTTGAATCGATACGGGATGATGATAGGTCCGATGGTAGATCCGGTTTCCCTAGCTAGATTAGAGGCCATGGCCTGCGGATTGAAAACTTATACTGACTTCCCGAAGAAATATACCAGTTACTACGGTTTCGAAAACCCGGATGAAGTCAAAGATCCGAGAAAATTCGTTGAAAAATACCACGACCCGGATAAGATCACTGATTACTTACTCCACATCTACGAAAGTTTGGTTTAAGCTCTACTGTTCGCAGATTACATCTATTATCTTTTTACCAGCATCCCCTTTTCCATAAGGACCCTCTTTCGGATTCCAGTTATCTTTGTCGAAATCGTTGATCCTGCGTAATATCTCTTCATCATCGGTTCCCACGATATCTGCGAAGTCCGCTTCAACGGCTTCCGGTCTCTCCGTAGATTCTCGCAGTACGAAAACCTTCTTCTTGATATTCGGAGCAGTAGCTTCTTCCTGGATACCGCCGGAATCCGTCAAGATATATTCACAATCTCTCATGAGAAGTAAAAATTCAAGGTAACCCTGGGGCTTTACCAATCTCATACCTTCGATATTTTTCAAGCGGTCGTAGAGATCAAATTCTTTGAACATCTTCTCGGCCCGGGGATGTATCGGGTAGATCTGTGGAGTATCTAGATTCTCGAACACGTTCAACAAATTCTCTAAAACATCTTTATCATCGACATTCTCCGCCCTGTGAGCCGTGACTAAAACATACCCGTCCGAAAGCTCGAAATCGAACTCCGCTTTCCTTTCAGCGATCTTCATGTTCTGTAAACAGGCGTCGATGACGGTGTTACCCGTTACGTAGATGTCACCCCATACACCCTCATCTCTAAGTATCTCTGCACTGTTTTCAGTGGGAGCGAAAAGTAGATTGGAAGCGTGGTCGGTCAACCTGCGGTTGTATTCTTCGGGCATACGGTAATCATAACTTCTCAACCCCGCTTCAACGTGCCCTACGTTAAGACCCATCTTGATACCAGCTAGCGCCCCTGCTAGTACGGTATTTGTATCTCCCTGAACAAGCACGGTCCGAGTACCGAGTTCTTCGAAGGCCTTTTCCAAACCTATCAGGGCATTACCGGTCTGTTCTCCCTGACTACCTGAACCCACGCCCAAGTATCGATCCGGTTCCGGTAGTTCCAGTTCTTCGAAGAATATCTCGGAGACTTCATGATCGTAATGCTGCCCCGTATGTATTATATCGTAATCTTCACCTCGCTCCTCCAGTTCTCTGATTATCGGACTCATCTTGATTATCTCAGGTCTCGTCCCTACAACCACGGCGATTTTCATGATCTACACGAATGTTTACTGGTAAAAAAGATTATTGATTTATCACACAATTATTAAGTAATATATCTCGTTAATTCACCTGATCTATATAGGACGTGTTGATGATGAAAGAGGCAGTAATAGTCGAGGGTGTTAGAACACCACAGGGAAAATTCGGCGGTTCGCTTAAGTATAAAAGTGCAGCAGAGTTGGGAAGTATAGTCATAAAGGGGTTGTTTGAAAAGCTGAAAGCTAGACCTGCTGTTTCCGAAACTAAAAAAGCTTACTCACCGAAGAAATTCAAAGATACCGGACTTTCAGAAGTGGAAGGAAAATACTATGATTGGGATGAAGGATTAGAAGCAATCGATATGGATGAGGTTATCTTAGGGAATGTGCTCCAGGGAGGTCAGGGGCAGAATCCAGCTAGACAATCCGCTATAATCTCGGGTTTACCCGTTGAAGTCCCGGCTTTCACCGTCAACAAGGTCTGTGCTTCAGGGATGAAATCCATAGAACTGGCGGCACAGAAGATCTGGATCGGAGAAGCCGATTCCGTTATAGCCGGTGGGATGGAAAATATGAGCAGTGCCCCTTACATTCTTCCTAAAGCTAGATGGGGGTATCGTATGAGCCTCGACGGAAAGGGTGAGATGACAGATATGATGGTCAAAGATGGTCTTTACGAAACTTTCTACGACTGTCACATGGGAGTTACCGCTGAAAATCTAGCCCACGCCTACGACATATCAAGGGAGGAACAGGACCGTCTCAGTGTGGAAAGTCAGAACAGAGCTCGAAAAGCTCTTAAAAACGATATATTCCAGGACGAAATAGTTCCGGTTCCACTCAGAGAAGGTGAGATGAAAAAGGATGAAAACCCACGTGATACGAGTTTAGAAGCTTTATCAAAACTTCCACCTGTGTTCAAAAAAGGTGGAACTGTAACCGCTGGAAATTCATCATCGATCTCAGACGGTGCCGCCGCTCTTTTGATCACATCTAGGGAATATGCTGAGGAGAAGGGATTGAATATAATGGCATCGATCACAAAATCTACTTCCGGCGGACTCGATCCGAAATACATGGGCTTGGGACCGGTCGTATCCACGAACAAACTTTTCGATGAAGTCAAGTACAGTGAGGACGACGTTGACGTTATTGAAGAGAACGAGGCCTTCGCAGCACAGATATTAGCTGCCATGGAAGAGATGGATACACCAAAATATGGTTATGGAATGAGCGAACCGGGTAGTGAACGGATCAACCCAAACGGTTCAGGTATATCACTTGGACACCCTATCGGATGTACCGGGGCCCGAATGATTGTGACATTGGTTCACGAGATGGTCAGAAGTAAAGAAAATCTAGGATTAGCGAGTCTTTGTATAGGCGGAGGCATGGGGATGTCCATGCTCGTAGAAAGATGTTAATAACCTTAATGATAAATAGTTGAAGGAAATAATCAGATCGGAGTGAGATAAGATGGAGATAAAAAAGGTCGGAGTCTTAGGCGCAGGAACCATGGGTCACGGGATCGCCCAGGTGCTAGCTCAGAACGGATATCATGTCATAATAAGGGATATCGAAGAGGAATTGGTTGAAAAGGGGATCAGTTCGATAGAACGTTCACTAGATAAAGCAGTAGAAAAGGAGAGACTCACAAAAGACGAAAAGAATCAAACCTTAGATCGAATCGAAACCACCGTCGATATAGAAGATTTACGAGATCGTGAACTGATAATCGAAGCGATAGTAGAGAATGCAGATATCAAGAAAGATGTGTTTAAAAACCTGGACGATATCTGCCCTGAAGAAACTATATTCGCTTCGAATACTTCTACGATTCCGATCACTGAGATGGCCTCTTCCACGGATAGACCACAAAAGTTCATAGGTATGCATTTCTTCAATCCAGTCCACATAATGAAATTGGTAGAAGTTATAAGAGGTTTGAAAACCGATGATGAAACCACCGAAATCATCACCGCTCTTGCAGAAGAGATCGGTAAGACTCCTGTTGAAGTTGAGGATTCACCGGGTTTCGTCGCTAACAGATTATTGATACCGATGATAAATGAAGCTATATTCACACTTCATGAAGGAACTGCATCAAGAGAGGATATCGACAAGGTGATGAAACTAGGTGCCAATCATCCCATGGGGCCACTCCAATTGGCAGATCTGATAGGTCTGGACACAGTTCTGCATATAATGGAAGTTCTATACGAAGAATTCGCAGACCCAAAATATAGACCGTGTCCACTCCTCAAAAAGATGGTCAGAGCCGGTAATTTGGGTAGAAAAACCGGTAAAGGGTTTTACGAGTATTAATAGGGATGATATCCATGATAGGATTAGAAAAGGATGACGACATCCCTATTATAAAAATCGATAACCCTCCAATGAACGCCATCTGTACCGAACTTTTAGATAGTTTAGAGAAAACCTTGAACCTTCTAGAAGATGATGAAAATATTCAAGTAGTCATCATAGAAGGTGTAGGAAAGGCGTTCGTTGCAGGTGCGGACATATCTGAAATGATTGACATGTCCCCGAAAGATGCTGAAGAATTCTCAAAAAAAGGACAGGAACTATTCAATAAGATAGAAAATTTTCCAGTGCCCGTTATAGCCGCTGTTGATGGTTATGCTTTAGGTGGAGGTATGGAACTAGCCATGGCCTGTGACATAATAATAGCCTCGGATCGATCTTTATTCGGACAACCTGAAGTCGGATTAGGAGTGATACCGGGATTCGGTGGAACTCAAAGATTACCTCGCATCGTAGGTGCCAAAAAAGCTAAAGAATTGATATTTACCGGTAAGAAGATCGATGCAAAAGAAGCGTATGAGATCGGTTTGACCAATAAAATCGTAGATCCTGAAAACCTCATGGAAGAAGTGATGAAACTCTCTAAATCCATTTCAAAGAACGGGCCTTTAGCTGTAAAATACGCTAAACGAGCTATCAACGAAGGGGGGCTTCTCGATAAGGCATCATATAAAGAAATCGAAATGTTCAAAAAGTGTTTTGAAACTGAGGATCAAAAGATAGGTATGGATGCCTTCTTAAATAAAAAAGAACCTGAATTTAAAGGAAAATAAAAAAAGGGTTTTAACCACTTACCATGGTCTTCTTCTCTTTTTCTTTTTATGGTTATAGAAAAAGAACACACCTATAACTCCGACGATCAAAAGCACTACCAGCGATGTGTAAAGTGTATGTGCACCCTCATCGGGAACATAGAAATTCTTCTCTAGGATCAGCGAGTCTTTATGGAATTCATCAACATCTTCGAATCCATAGTCAACCCAGATCTCTATCGTGTGTTCCCCAGATTCTAGGCCTTCATCAGACCAGTTGAATTGGATCCTTTTTTGACCATCAGCCTCTAGGGTATCTATATGTTTCACTCGACGCATTTCACTGTTGATAAAGAGTCCGACTTTCACATTTTCGATATCGGTGTCTGTAGGATTGCTGACCATTACGGACACATTTGACGGTTTAACAACGTTTACTTCGAGTGTTTCAACATCTCTTCGGGTTTCTTCACCATCTGAACAGAAAGCTTCAAACTCTAATACGACCGTACCAGCCTCGATGGCTGTTACTTGTACCTCGAAAACGTTGCTCGTATTGGATTCATCGGAGTCCGGTTGTACGGTTGCAGTCCCTTCTGTCACACTGGAATTCAAAGTCCAGTTATCTGCGTTCCTTCCGAAATCGCCGTCTATTGTAACCTCATATATGTTCGTCTCGTTGGTGAACACTTCTTCTTCGCCTGAAATTAATAATCTAACGCCTCTACTAGAGAATTCCGCTGCCTGAGAGTTTCCAGGAAATGCAGTGATCATAGAAATTAACAAAACAATCATCACCAGTGCTATAGATACAATCTTAGTTTTCATCTTATAACCACCTTTCCTTCTTGATAATATAAACAGCTACAGATGCGATCAGTATCACTATAGCAGCCCACTGCCAAGTCTCTAACGAGAATTCATCTTTCTCAAGCGATACACGTTCTCCTTCTAGTTCTAACTGTTCAGCATCACTTTCTACTGTGGGCACGACAGCTCTTATATTAGCCATGTCCAATGCTCCAGGATCAGCGATGTTTGTAGCGGTTACAACTACTTCAACATCTCTTACAGCACCTGCGCGGAGGGGTTTTAAACTGACCGTAACTTCGCCATCTTCTGTTTCATTCAGAGATATATTCTCTTGTGAAAATGTTGCATTCCAGCCTCTATTTCTCAATTCGTCGTCGTTCAGTACATCGATTCTGAATTCACCTTCATCATTCCCTGTATTTCGAACCTTAAACGTATAATCTAATGAGCCGCCTCTGAAAACTTTTCTCTCTATTTCAGGAAGGATATCCACTCCGTAAACCCGGTCTACTTCGATTGGTATCTCTTGCTCTTCCTCTTCATTCGAGTTCTGTGATCTCACTTCGAAACTAATAGGTGGATGCGAAACGTTTGCTCCATCATCTACGTGTACTGTTAATTTCACTCTTCTAGTACTACCCTTATCGATTTCAAACACTCGTGGTGAAAATTCGATATTCCATACAGACTTCTCTGCTGAGAGTTCGAATTCATCATTAACATTCCCGGTGTTAGTTATATCGACCTCTATTTCAACGGTATCTCCTTGAGAAGCATCGATAGTTGGGATATCTTCTATACTTATACCATATTCTTTGACCAATGAGAGTGTAAGGTCAAGCGTTCTGCTGGATGTTATCTCGATGTCTCTCTCCGCCATATACCTGTTTTCACCTATGGTTTTTTCAGCTGTTACCCTGTAACTCTTATCTTTTGGAAGAAGTATCTCGTAATTTCCATGGATGTCGGTTTCGACTGTTTTTTCAGCCTTATCCGCTATTTTCTGGAATATGACTTCATCTTCTTCCCCTATTCCATCTTTTCTAACTTGTCCTTCTAGGACTGCTGCTCTGTCCAACACCATATCCATTGTGTCATCTTCTTCTCCCATCGCAAAAGAGCCTAAGAAGGAATACGGTCTAGAACCATAGTGAGATATGTAGACCGTATATAATCCCTTGAACAGGTCGACTTCGAAATCTCCATTTTCATCGGTAACCGTTGTTGTGGAAATTGCTTCTGGGCTGTTTGAAATAAACTCGATATCCGTTCCTACACCAACACCTTCAGCTGTTACCTTTCCGGATAATGTGGCATTATAAAGTTCTCTACTTAGATGTATATTGCTAGGAAGGTTCTCGACATGGTTTTCCGTACTGTAATAATACCTAACACGGCTCAAAACATCTTCAACAGGTTCCATTTCGATATGATCTATGTTCAACATATATTCTCCTTCAGCTAAAGTAAAGGATACGTATCCGTTGTCATCGGTTGTTTCTGTTTCAACGATACCACTTGCTAGGTTTTCTATCTCTACTTCGACATTTGATTTTGGCTCTTCATTGTAACTCACATATGTGTTATACTCCACCATTTCTTTTAGTACGATATCTATAGAAGTAGTATAATTTATTTCCAGGCCCATATGAGCTGCTAATCCCTCTGCTTCATTTACGGCCATCAAACCATAATTTCCAGGTATAAGATATAATTCAAATTCTCCGTCAGTAATGATATCTTTTGTTTCCGGACCTAAAAAGGTAACGTTTCCTTCTCGAATAATATCATTTTGATCTTTGATAGTTCCAGTTACTCTTACCTGTTCTTTTAAAGATATATCCCATCTTAAATCTTGTCCTGGGTTAACTTCTATACGTTCATTGAACCAATATTTACGGTTACCATTATCATAGGTTTGATTAACAACAATATCGTAGATTCCCGGCTGTAATTTTAAGGAGTAATCGTTTCCAGAAACGGATATCTGGTTACCAACTGCTCCATCACTAACTGCTTCGAATTTTACTTCCAAGTTATCTGGGATGTACGTTTCATACAAAACGTCTCCACTTACTGAAACGTCATCTGCTTCAAGTGTTATATCCCTAGTTAATTCATCACCTGGTGTATAATCGATTTCATATGCTTCAAATCCAGGTTTTGAAAATCTTATTGCGCACCTTCTATCAGGAATGATCACTTCATATTCTCCTGTAGTAGCTGAACTGCCCGTGGATATCCAATTATCATTAACTTTTATCTCGATTTCACTTTTTAAGACTATATCGTCCTGTACTTCTGCTGTATCTGCAACATCTCTATAAACAGTTCCTGTAAGTTTCGTGCCCTCTTCAGCATTTATATTGAGAACACGTGATCTATCAACGGTTATTTGGTCTACTGATACCATCGTAGTAAAGGTACCTTCTTTCCATCCATATACGTCGTAAGAGCCACCTACAAGGTATGTACTAAATCTACCTTCAGAATTAGTGACAACAGATAACTCTATACCAGATTCATGTGTGAATAAGATATTATAAGATCCCTCTGAAGAGTCGTCATATGTTACATCCCCTTCGACTGCATATCCCCTTTCAAATTCAGCATCTATATCCCCTTCCAAAGGAACTGATATCTTGTCCATGTACACAAATGTATCGTCATCTTTTCGATTCCTACCATAAAGTCTGTAATCTCCTTCAGGAAGGTTGATTGAAAATCCCCCTTGAGAATCGGACATTACAGTTTGTTGGAAATCTGAATCTCCAATCCCCGTTATAGTAATCTTCTGATTTGCCAATATCCTTTCCTTCTGTGTTGCATTGCCAATTACTTTTTCAGCAGGAACTATAGTGGCTGATCGATTTGAGATATCATCCTGATCTATTGTGAAACGATGACCTCCTGTATTTAATGTAAAACCTTCAGACTCAACTACCATTTGATATTTACCGGGTATCATATTTTTTATTGGATAAGCATCTTCACCTTCTACTGAAACATTGTAGGTTAACTCAGTATTCAAGTGCTGTACTTTGATTTCCACAGGTGTGTTTGGCTCGATCTGCTGACCATAATCAACGTTGATATTTGCTTGACCAGTAGAAACCATTATGTCAACGGTTTGAGAATCGTCTGGGCTTATTGATATGTCTTCTATTTTTTCAGCACCATCTACATCTGATCCTAAAGAATATTTTCCAGGGACCAAACCGGTAAAATTGAAATAACCATCAGTGGTATCCATAGTATAGGTCCTACCACTTCTATTGTGTGTAAGAGTGACTTCACCGTCTACAACTTTATCCGTTTCTTCATCGTATTCCATTTCATCAGTATCAGTTTCATCTGGGCCTAGGCCAGGATCCATTTCCCCAGGGAAATCACCCAAGTCGTCTTGGTCCATGTCCATCTCACCTTGATCTACATCACCTTGATCTACATCTTCTGTAATCACCTCATCAGGATCTTGTGATGTAAGGGTCTGGCCCTCATCATCATCAGAACCCTCTTCATCAACATCTATGTATATATGACCATCTAACTCAGCACCTGATACCTCAAAATCCTTCTCGATGAGATAATCCCAAGTTCCATTATGAGTCTTGTCGACCTTTCGTCTCATCGCCATTTCTTCTGTAACTGTAAATTCATGGGTCCCGAGATTAGTTTCTCTCATCTGTAATACAGGTCGTTCCATTTCACCTTGAGATACAATAAGTGTATTATTTCCAGGTGGTGCAATAGCTCTATAATATCCGTCTTCATCAGTTGTAGTCACCTGTTTAACTGTCGTATAATCGTCTAAGACTGTTACTGTAGCACCAGAAACGGGTTCACCTTCCTCAGTCTTAACCTGACCTTCAACGATCGCTCCTGAATAGTGTTCCAAGAAAACTACGCCTTGTCTCATGTAAGCCATTCCACTAGTATCCACGGTTCCTTTCTTTTCACGCTGTTTCTCAAGTGCATCATCGTATGAAGTTGCTCTCCAGGCATTAGTATGATTCTGGTAGTCCTCATAAGGGTTATAATAAGCTGTCCTGTAAGCCATCCTGAAATAGGTCATATTCCAGCTTGGCATGGGCTGTTGTTCCTGCAGTGCCTGATTCATACCAGGTATACCCTCTTCCATGCCGATGTCCCCACCGGAATAACCTACAAATATATTGTATAATGCAGAATTATAAAACATTGGCTGATATTCGATACGTTGATCGACGTTCTGTGCTCCATCGGGTATTTCATCTGGATCGCGGTATACGTTACCCTGGGCGTCGACAAAATTGAAGGTATAAAAATCCCTTGGAGTCCTCAAACCATGCTTGTCGTCAATCCTATGACCCGATAGCTTGGCAGGGGCATAGAAAACACCTGTTTGCCTACCTGACAGTGGGAATAGTCGAGTATCAATTGCCAAATATTTTACCGTGTCATCTAATTCTAAAGATACTTCTCGGTAAAGGTTTGCTAAATCATGTAAGTCCTCATAAGATAGTAACCCCATCGTGTAAGCATATTTAACATTCTGAAAATCAATATCATCCGCTCTCGGATGGTATCTATCAGGGTTTGATAAAACCTCATCTCGATACTTATCGTTTCTAGGATTTTTCATGGCCTCTTCAAGGTCATCAGTTTTTTCTTCCCCGATATGTTCAACAAGTATATTCCTGATTTCGTCACCGAATTCCCCTCTTTCTCCGATCTCTTTCTCAAGCATCCTCACCGTTAAAAGACTGAGTATCTCAGATTCGTTCTGAGCCATCAAAACGTTCCCAGAGAATCTATAAGCTGTCTGGAAGTTGTCCGCCACAGTAGGATGGTGACCTTCACCGGCTGCTTCGAATCCGTAATCCCACCAGCTCAAGAAACCAGGTCTATCTTCCGGTCTAAGATCGGTGTCTTGATGTCTTAACCACCTCCAAGCAGATGGCCAATATTCACTTCGATCATCTAATGAGTAGCCAAAAGCTCCAAGATACCAGTTATTAGCTTGATCTACATCCTCCTCAGGAGGTCTTAGGAATTCCGGTAAACTTTGGTATATCTGTTCATCATACTCCCCCTTTCTTTCAGATGGTATACCAGCGTCGAAAGCATGTATAGTATTGGGTATGAAAATTAAGAATAGAACTATCAGTATTATTGATATGTGTTTGATTTTGAAACCCTCATATATACCTTTCAATAAATTCCCTCTGTAACTTTTGATCCGCCAAGCTACTTCTGGGAAATCCGCTTTATCAACCGCTAGCGCCGTGACCCAACCTGCAGGTATTGCAAAAGCTGGTGCTGCATTGAACATAAATCTCGCTGCTGAAACTGCCATGTACAATGCAAATGCTGTCCATATCAGAACGAATATGAAATCTGGGTTCCAGTTCTGTTTTAGACGCCAGAGTGCCAGAGCTATACCTGTAAATGATAAAAAGAAAGTCAGTACACCTGTAGCAAACACGAGATTACTAAAACTCGCTGGCTGAGCTTCTGCGATGGTAGTATAAACTGGTGTTTGTATAAAGTATCCACCACCACCGATAACTGATTCGATGAAACTTCTAAAGAAATAGAAACCCATAACAAGGAATATGGATGCAGCAATAGCGAAAACACTTAAAACTAACAGCCACGGAAAATCTCTAGTTACTGTGAAGTATAGCCCAACAACCATCATACCTATAAATAATAATAATGGAACGTCAAAGAACTGTCCTATACTTGATGGTAAATTAGCACCTACGCCAGTAGACACATAATATGGTGCGGCCAATAATAAAGTAATTGATAAGGCAGTACCAACACACATGGTAACTCCAAGAGAATCTCTTTTCTTGAACTTATCAATGAATAACTGAATTCCATAGTAAACAAATATTATAGCCATCATATAGGCATAACCCTGCCATGCAAGAGCTACAGCTCCAAAACTCATACCCGCCATAGCAGCATACAGTAAGGACCTTTTATTTTCTGAAATGAATCCTGAAATGCCTTCTTTTATCCTAGATTTATCGGCCCAATCCCGCACCCAATTTTTCCGGGTATCTATACCTCTCAATGCACGCATGAAAAAGTAGAAGCCAGTAACACCAAAAAACATGGCAAAAGTATCGTGGTCACCATTAGTTATGACACCTCTCTGAAGATGTGCTGCACTTATGGCAAGTAATAAAGCTGCAGTTATACCGGCCTTTTTACCAAATGTATCCCTACCGATCAAATAAGTCGGGAATATGGTCAAAGCACCCCACATCCCTACTGAAAGCATGAATGCATACTCTGCTGCTACTTGGACATCTCCAAAAAGAGGGGATAATATATACCCCATTACAGAGATAGTCCATGCGAAGAGAGGAGGACGTGGATTAATACGTCCTAGAGGATAATTTAACATCGGTTCGTTCAAAAGATGATAGTGATTCGTGGTAATAAACTGAATAATTCTCCTATAATAATAAGCATCAGAACCACCTGAAATCAAGAATGGTGATCCATAGCTAGTAGCTAGATCGAAGGCAAAATAACATCGCAAAAGTAATGCGATGATAAATATCCCAATAAGGGAAACTATAGTGCCCCAGTGTTTCTCCAGCTTCGATGGGCTGGAACTTTTTTCTTTGTTTCCTTTTTTTAATCGACTAGATAGGCTAAACCTCATCAGATATCACCAGATAATATAGTGGCCTTTCTCATGAAAGCACTCCTATATATATGTTTTTAACATCATCATATATAAACTCACTCAAGCCAGTAACATAAATTTATGGCATAGTAAAAATACTTCTAAATTATAATTCATTTCACAGCAAAAAGTCATCTATTTTATCTCTAGCTAGTTCCCTTTTTTCTTGATGTGCCTCCAAGAAATAATTTATCGTATCCATAAGAAGATGTTTACATTCACCACATAATATATCCCCTTCTCGACATCTATCTGAGATGTCTTCTACGATATCGTCATCAGGTTGGAATATGAAGTATCTGTAATTCTGAACTGCACATATATCTGGATTTCCGCCTTTTTCTCTCTGCTCTTTTGCAGAAACTCTACCACCGGTAAAGGCCTCGTTTATCTTGCTCCGTACATCTTCAGGTTTATCTGTTGTGAAAATTGTTGTGGATGGTTTGCTAGCTGACATTTTACCGGTTCCATCCAATGATGGAGCTAACTTGTTGTGAAGAAGAGCGGGTTTATAATATCCAAGAGTTTCTGCGATATCCCTCGTCAGACGAAAATGAGCATCCTGATCTATACCGCACGGTATAACTACGGGTACATTTTTCCCTTCAAGTTCACTGGGTATAAAACACGGTGCAGATTGTATGGCGGTATAAAATATACTACCAACATTTGTGGAATTGTCAAACCCAAATACAGCTTTTACATTTGAGAAGTTGATCCTTTTTGCAACTCTAAGAGCTATAGGATATAAAGTGTCTATGTTATCGGTATCTATTATTATATGTGTTTTTTCAGGATCGAAACCTAGAGCTATTATATCAAGTGCATTTTCAATAGCAAAAGAATGAGTATCTTCTAACGAAAGATCAAAGTTGAAGAGGAATTTTTCATCATCTGTTAGTTGGAAATACAGTTCAACTCCAAATTTTTCCTGCATCCACTGGGCGAATATCCAGGGCATCAGATGCCCTACGTGAGTATTACCTGAAGGTCCTCTACCGGTATAAATTGCAAACTTGTGGCCCTTCTCATGTTCATCAAGGATCCAATTAAAATCTCTATGAGAATAAAAGATCTTCCTTCTAAGCATGAAGTGGACTTCACCAGCAGCATCCCTTATCCTTTCGATCAACTCTTCATCGATCTTGGATGTTCCGAAGTCCTCCACTAACTTTTCATAATCTATATTCCCTTCGACTTCCCAAGGCGTAACTGTGAACCCATCATTTTCTTTACGATCTTCAGTTTCATCTGGCATCGTTTTCTCAATTGGTGAACGTTTAGAGTTATAAAAATCCTCCTATTATTATGTGTTTAATCACTTTCATCAAACCCTGCCAATTATAGTTTAATATGATCACGTTATCCCAGGAAATAATGAGACGAAATACCCATCTTATAGGTGGAATACTTTTTGGTTTAACGGGGTATTTTATTTTAGTTTCTGTTCGTTTAGGCACTATTTCGCCATATTCTATCTTCTTTGACCTTTTTGAAGAATCTATGATGGTAAAAACCACTCTTTTGTTCGTATTTTTAACATCAGGTGCACTTATTCCTGACAAATTAGATCCACCTTTTTCACCAAAACACAGAAAATTCGCTCACAGTAAAGCTATTCTTTTCCTTTTCATCACAATAACGGCATTGACACTGTTTTTATTATCGATTCAAAAGAATCTAGTGTTGTGGTCACTTTATTTTTTCCTACTGGGTTATATATCCCATCTTGCTCTAGATTCTTTAACTCCAGGAGGTTTATGGTAATTACCTCCTAAAATTTTTAGAATATAGCTAAAGCTCGATCGATACTTTCGTTTTAAAGAAAAGTAACATTTCATACACAGACCTGTCTAATGACCAGTCCAAGAATGCGGACGCAGTCCAGACTATTAGTAACCGTGGGCTGAATACGTCGCCGAAGCTTCGTACTTACACCCCGGTTCTATCAAACCCGTCTTTTACGGGAGTCTTGAGATACCTCTTTTCAGGGGAGGCTTCAGGCTTAGATGCTTTCAGCCTTTATCCCCATACAGCGTGGCTACCCAGCGATGCCCTCCCGGACAACTGGTAAACTAGTGGCTGCGAAGCCCTGTTCCTCTCGTACTGGGGGCCCCTTCCCCTCAGGTATCAAGACACAACTACTAAAAAGAAACAAACCTGGCTCACGACGGTCTAAACCCAGCTCACGACCCCTTTTAATGGGCGAACAACCCCACCCTTGCCAGTTGCTGCACCGGCAGGATAGAGGGAGCCGACATCGAAGTAGCAAGCCTCCAGGTCGATATGGACTCTTGCTGGAGACAACTCAGTTATCCCTGGGGTAACTTTTCTGTTATCCCTGGGCCCCATAAATAGGCCTCAGGGGTTCGCTATGCCTTACTTTCGTATCTTGGTCTGTTGTTGTTCCAAACCAAGTCAAGCCAGCTTTTACCATTGTATTCTACGGTGGATTCCTGACCCACCTGAGCTGACCATTGGACGCCCTTGTTATTTTTTCGAGGGTGTGGCGCCCCACCCAAACTGCCCGTCTATCGATGTCCCACCGAAGCGGTTAGGGACACGATCTCAAAAGGGTAGTGTTTCATGGTTGACTCGGCGACATGCTTGTGCATGCACCTGTGTAATGTCTCCTACCTACACTGCACATTTGAGGTCGTACCCCAACGACAGATTGCAGTCAAGCTCCACAGGGTCTTCTCTTTCAAGTAGTTGGTACTGGACTGTGCGCCAGTAAGTCATTTTCACCGGACTTTAGGTTGGGACAGTAGATCCCTCGTTGATCCTTCATGCAAGCCGCCAATTAAGCGGCAAGGTATTACGCTACCTTAAGAGAGTCATAGTTACTCCCGCCGTTTATCGGTCCTTGCCTCCCTTGTAAAGGAGATTCAGATACCGACACTGGGCAGAATTCAACGGCAATACAAATCCTTTCGGACTAGCTGCCATCTGTGTTTTTATTAAACAGTCGGGGATCCCTTGTTATTGCAACCAGCCATTCTCATGACTGGCACCCCTTCTACCAAAGGTACGGGGCTAATTTGCCGAATTCCCTAACCTAAATTGGTCCGACACGCCTAGCCCTGCTAAGGCAGGGGCACCTGTGTCAGTTCTCGGTACGGACTCCAACATTGTAACCAAACTGATTTTCACTGGCACTAGGAATCTCATGAAGCGAGTAACCTCGCCCTATCATGCATTGCCCCGGTTCTCACCATTACGGTTCTCCCCGGGATTCTACATTTCGACAGACTGGGAAGCCTGTTCAAGATATCCCTATGCGTCACAGTTTGGACAAAGATGTCGGAGGTACAGGAATATTAACCTGTTTCCCTTTCGACGTCCTCGGTTAAGGGACGCCTTAGGACCGACTAACCCTCGACTGACGAACATTGTCGAGGAACCCTAGCCCTTTCGGCGGAACGGATTCTCACCGTTCTGTTGCTGCTACTCATACCAGAATTCTCGTTCGAACGCGGTCCACTCGATTTCACAACCAAGCTTCTACCCACGCACGACGCCTTCCTACTAGTTACCTTGCGGTACTCTGAGGTATCGGTGACCGACTTAGTCCCGTCCATTTTCGGGACCCACAATCTCGACTGGTGATCTGTTACGAACTCTTTAAAGGAAGGCTGCTTCTAAGCCCACCTTCCAGTTGTCTTAGACTGCGGATTCCCTTTTGCTAACACTTAGTCGGTACTTAGGGACCTTAACCCCAGGCTGGGTTCTTGCCCTTTCGGACACCAAGCTTACCCCGGTGCCCTCACTCCTGGTGTCTAAAGCGATAAGAGGTTCGGAGTTTGACAGCGTACCAAGAGCTTTCGCTCCCGAATACCCAATCAGTGCTCTACCCTATCATCCACCTCGACCAAGGCCTACCTTCGAGTAGTTTCGGAAGGAACCAGCTATTTCCGGTCTCGATTGGCCTTTCACCCCTATACGCAGGTCATCGGAGGGATTTGTAGCTCACCACCCGTGCGGGCTTCCACCTCCCTTTCGAGAGGCTTCACCCTGCCCACGCATAGATCGACCGGCTTCGGGTATCCAACCAATGACTTCAGGCGAACACACCTCGTTCCTCTTCCGCTAGAAGCGGAATGCGAACTTGTTGGTTTCCCTAGGACTCCGCCCTTAAAGGCTTAGTCTCGCCATTGATCGGAACTCTCTGGCCCGTTTTTCGGAACGTACGATAAGACAACGGTCCACTCCTGTTACAGAGTTTCGTTCCTTGCTTGCCTTATCAGTCTATAACCATCTGGTTTCAGGTTCTTTTCGCCTCCCGTCAAGGGTGCTTTTCAGCTTTCACTCACGATACTAGTGTGCTATCGGTCTCGAGACGTATTTAGAGTTGGAAGTTAATGCCTCCCAAATTCACGCGCGATATCCAACGCACGCTACTCCGGATACTCTGAATCATCTTTCCACCTTCCTTCTACGGGACTATCACCCTCTATGGTACTCCATTCCAGGAGATTTCGAATTGGATGGTTAAGATGTACCAGAGTCCAAAAAACCACATGTCCCGACTATTTCTAGCGGGATTCGGTTTGCTCTTTACCGCTTTCGATCGACTTTACTAACGGCATCTCTTTGATTTCTTTTCCTTTCCCTACTAAGATGTTTCAATTCGGGAAGTTCCCCCTCCTTACGGAGTACAATGGGGAAGTCCCATTAGGCAATCGTGGGATCTACGGTTCCTTGCGCCTACCCCACGCGTATCGCCGCTTGGCACGACCTTCATCAGCGCTCGAGCCGAGCCATCCACCAAATGGCTGAGTGACTGCAGCATTTCTAGGACTGGTACACATCCAGGTCTGCGTATGATTGGCAATCATCGGATCATAATGATCCTATACCCTTCCCCGACAACCCTTTTTCATGTCGCCGAGTGCTCTACTTTGCAACTTAAATAATAGGATTAACGTCCTATTTAAACCTTATTTTTTCCATCCCTGAACAACAAATGTCCAAGGAAGGGAATAGCTTCTAATAAGCAACCCCTATAAATAGTTTGGGAATTACCTAAACGATATAAATTTACAGGGATTTTCTACAATATTATGTACTATATAATTCTTTTAGATGGTGAACTATTCAATGAATGATATAGGTAAAGTATATTTGTTTGATTTACTATAACTCCAATTGACCAGATTGTCAGACAAGGTGTAGAGTACATGAAAAAGATACCCACAGGCGTCAGTGATCTAGACTCAATTATTAAAGGAGGGCTACCAGCAGGATCAGTAGTCTTGCTTCTTACAGAAATAGGGGCAGGTGGATTAGAATATCTTTATACATCTTCTGCGAAACTATTGAGGGTTAAAAAGAGCCCTAGAGATGTGTCGATTATTTTAGGTGATGAATGTAAAGGCTCGATATTGCCTGAAGAAGTGTACTATATAACATTCTCACGTTCTCAACAAGATATTTTAGAAGAGGTCAAGATCTCTTTCAATCAGGATTATTACGACGCTATAGAAGAGGACCTAAATTTCAAAGATTTCTCTAATTCTTATTTTAGACGTACGATGGTACCAAACAGTTGGACAAGGGAAAACCATCAGCCATCGTTGTTTGGCGATGAATCAGATTCTAATATATTAGAGGACCTAGTGGATTTTTTAGAGGAAAATGCCCCAGGGAACATGGTTGTAATCGACTCTCTTACCGATCTACTTACAAACACATCTATAGAGAACGATAAGCTTGTGACCGTTATCAAGGGAATGAGACGGGCATCTAAAAAATGGGGTGGTGTAATATATCTACTACTTACCAAAGGTATAATGGATCGAAGCACTGAATATCTTCTCATCGATAGTGTTGACGGAGTTATGAGTTTCGAGTGGTCTAAAAGCCGCCACACATCTAAGCGCCAGAGGTATATGTTCTTAGAAAAGTTCATGAGTGTTCTACCCCATTTGAAAAGGGAGAAGATCGCTAGGTTTACAGCGGAAGTGACTGATTTTGCTGGTTACAATGTAGTAAATTATGAAAAAATTAGGTGATCAAAATGGAAGGTTATCAAATAGAGCAGATCAAAACAGGCATAAGTGGTTTGGATGAAATGTTGAAAGGAGGGATACCGAAAGGTCATGTGTTCACGGTCATGGGTTCCTTCGGTACTGGTAAAACCACTTTTTCACTTCAGTATCTATGGCAAGGTCTCCAAGATGATGAATCTTGTATATTCATCTCTCTAGAAGAAGATAAAAAGGCGATATTAGATACGGGTAGATCCTATGGATGGGATTTTGAACCATATGTCGAAGAAAACAAGATCGCCCTTGAAAGATTAGCACCGGCTGATGCAGAGGCGACCATCTCTAAATTGAAAAGCGACCTCCCAGCTTTCATAGAATCATTTGATGCAGAACGGATAGCAATAGATTCCGTTTCGCTGCTGAACATGATGTCGAATACACCTCAAGAAAAAAGAGACCGGCTTTTCGATCTCTGTAAGATGGTCAAGGATTCGGGAGCAACGACGTTGTTAACAGCTGAAGTAAAAGATGATAATCCAGGTAGTTCAAGGGATGGGTTGGTCGAATACACTGCTGACGGCGTGATTTTACTTGGATATAATCAAGCAGACAGCCAAGAGGTACAGATGAACGTACAAGTTATCAAGATGAGACGTATCAATCATTCGAGAAAAGTCAAACCTTACGAGATAACAGATCACGGCATCGATGTCCAAACTGAAGGCGCAGTGTTTTAAAATGGGGCGGATATAATGGGTACAGCGATCGGAGACATAGTTGAATCCAAAGAGATTGATTTTAAAAGCATCAAGGGTAAGATCATAGCGGTAGATGCCTATAATATAATCTATCAATTTTTATCGAGTATAAGACAGAGGGATGGTACCCCTCTCAAAGATTCAAATGGTAACATAACTTCACATCTCTCAGGTATATTGTATAGGAATTCAAACCTTATCCAAGAAGGGATCAAACTGATCTATGTTTTCGACGGTAAACCAGATATAATGAAAGAGGGTACCTTAGAAAAAAGAAAGGAAAGAAAAGAGAAGGCTGAGTCCGAATATGAAGAAGCTCTGGAAAAGGGGGATCTGGAAACTGCTAGAACGAAGGCACAACAGACATCTAGGATGAGTGACGAGATCGAAAAAAGTAGTAAAGAATTACTCGGTGCACTAGGTATCCCGTATATTCAAGCTCCGGCGGAGGGGGAGAACCAAGCAGCACATATGGTCAGTGAAGGGGATGCATGGGCCGTAGGTAGTCAGGATTTCGATTCGTTGTTAGTAGGTGCTGATAGATTGATAAGAAATTTAACAGTATCTGGAAAAAGAAAACTACCTGGTCGGAATGAATACAAAGATATCAAACCAGAGTTGATAGATCTTGAAAAAATACTTGATAAACTTGAGATCACCAGGGAACAACTAATAGATATTGCTTTGTTATGTGGAACAGATTACAATGAGGGAGTTAAAGGTATAGGTCCTAAGAGGGGATTAAAGTACGTAAAAAAGTACGGTGGTATTGAACAAGTTTTAAGGGAAAAAGACGAAACGATAAATAATGTTCAGGAGATTAAAGCATTGTTTTTAGAACCGAAAGTCACAGATGATTACGATATAACTTTCAAGGATCCAGATATAAACAAAGTTAAAAAATTCCTATGTGATGAACACGACTTTTCAGAATCCAGGGTTGAAAAAGCTCTAGAGAAGATCATAGATGGGAGAGATATGGATAAACAGACTTCCTTGACCTCTTTCTAAATCAACAGAACTCGTCTAAACTAGGTGTGGAAACTTTATCGTTGTCAAATAATGAGTTTATCTGCATCTCTAATTGTTCGATCCTCTGTTTAAGATAAGGGGGTAGGTCGAATCTTTCAGTCATCTCTATAGTTGTTCTAAGATACTTTTTTACGCTACCCTCATGTACTGTTAATGTTAGATTACCCCCGCACTGACATTCTCCACTCAGGGGAGGTCGTCTATATTTTCGATTACAACTGGTACATCTAGTCTCTTGGACACAGAATTTGTTAAGATTCCCTATAAGGTCGGGTATAAAATGCGCACCTATCACCCTACTCACAACATCTGTAGCGTCAACCGCACGGATCATCTTCGCCACTTTAAGCTGTGCTTCCATCTTCTCAGTCATCTTGTTAAGTCTAGTGTACCGACTTCCGATGGGGCCCTCGGAGATATCCAATGTTTCATGAGTATATCCAAATCCTTCGTATTGTTTTTCAGTGTGAAGTCTCCCCTCGACTATATCCATCAAATCGACCAATTCTTTCGGATTGGGATACTCAAAGGTCTTTTCATAAAATTCCAAGGGGTAATTCCATAAGCAATCCACGTTATGGGCCTCGCTGTCGATCTCATCAGGGTTGATCTTAGTGGTTAATACCAGTGGGGCATCCATCTTTCCTCCCCTCTTTTCAGGTAAAAACTTTTGTGAGAAATTCAACAATCCGTCCATAAGCAGCATTATACAGTCTTCGTCGCCGTCACAGTTCCTGCGCTTTGCAGCGTGGAAGAAAGGATGAGCGTATCCCGCCTTTCCTTCATGATAACCGATCAATCTTCCCAATACTCCACCAGAAGTATGTGGTGCTAATCCGACCACGAGCTCACCGATAAGGTCCTCCTTTCTTTCAGCCTCGTAGAAAGGATCCATATCATAATATTTTTTAAGTAGATCGTCCACGAATTTAGAGATCTTGACTAAGTACATTCCCGCAGCTCTAGATGCTATAAAATCCTGGGTTTTCAATTCTAACATTTGATCCGCATCTTCTAACGGTTCTCCATGGATATCTTTCTTGTAACCTAATTCTCTAGCCTTTTCGACACTGAGTCCTATCTCGTCGGGTTTAAAATGAGTCACAGGGAGATCTGTCATATCATATCGGCAGGTGCCGTCTTTAAAGACCCAGATGTTATGCTTAGCCCTGAGAATAGCCTTTTCAAGGGCTTCGGGGCTCTTCTCTTTGGTCATTAGTCCTTTGACACCTTTGACTCTCTTAACATTCCCACCCTCTCCTATGTTCCTTAATGCTTCTCTGTATTTACTAGCCATATCCAGTTTCTGTTTCTTCGGACCACCGTTTCCCATGTCATTTTCCAATAATTCTCTTCTACCTCCGCAGGTGCACCTGATCTGAGCACCACTCTTGCCACATTTACTACATCTCCTAGCACTGACTTCGACTTCTATAATCCCTTTTTCCACAGCTTTGTTGACTAATCTCTGATTTCCCCCAGCACTACCCAAAGGAAACAGCCCGTGTACAGGTGGATTCATTTTCCTTTCTTTAGTTTTTTCCGGTCTAGCCATCCTTGCACCGATGGTGGTGGGAGCCTTACTGCGGATCTTGACGTCTGATAACTCAGAAAGATAATCAAGTGTGTCATCCTTTTGACTTTCTCCATTAAGTTCAAGACCGTCCTCATCGATTCCAAGTGTGAACAAGAAGGGGGGGTAAATTTCAACATATATTTCGTCATCTTTTAATTCATGAGGAAGCCCGATATCTTCTAAAATTTTCTTTATACCTTCATCGTTAGAAATGTACAAACCATCATCGATACGTGAATGCTCACTTACGAATTCTCTCAATTTTCTTAGATCCGATACCTCTACATAATCCCAGAAATAGACATATTTAGGATGTAAGGGATAGCCTTGTTCTCGACTCAATTCTACAGCTTTTTCCGGAGTGATCTCATTTTCACTTAAACCTACATCTACTTCCTGGATCCACCATTCATGACAGTATGCAGCAGGGACTAGTGGATGATTATTTTCTAAGAATTCGCCGTAGGGTATAAGCATCTCTCCTAGGTCTATTATCTCTTTGACCTTACTAGTGATCTTTTTAGCCTCTTCACCATCATCTATCCTTTTTACCGTCCCGTCGTGTAAAAGTACCGTGGGCCCTTCGATGGTATCACATGGTGTGACCGCTCCCGCCTTTCCAGGTCTCTCAATCTTGATCTGGGTTCCCAGGGCCATGAATTCATCAGTTAAATACATGACTGCTGGATTAACGGCTAAAGCAGCTAGACCCAGCGTTCTACTCCTTCCGTACCTCAATCTGAATCCTCCCTTAACACTGGGATGTCCGAACACCGGCCTACCGGCGATGGTATCTTTTATGTACTTGAAATTTGGAGATATTCCTTCTTGCTTTACATCATCTGAGTCTTTTTTACTTGAAGCGAATTTTTCGATATACTCGTCGATAAATTCCCATCCCTCGATGTTCAATTTATCTACGTATTTCTTCAATTTTTGTGCTTTAAGACACATCCCCTCGGCAAGGACCAAACATGCTCCACCCCTAACTCGATTGGTATCCACTCTAGGAAGATTCCTATTCCCTGAGACTTCCTCACTCTCCGTTCCTTCACCACTTATACTTACAGGGCAACCTTTAACGATGACTTCGATCTCTTCCGCAGAAGGAGTGTACTGTAAACTCCTACCTTTTTTATAAAGAGGTACCTCTTCTTTGAATCTTTGTATCTCTCCCGTTGTAGCTTTAAAAGAACCGATACCTAATTCTCTTCGGACTACATCCGCTATAAGTACACTCAATGCCTGACCGGTACCACCAGCTGAACGTATAGGGCCTGCGAAGGAAAGCTCTACGTAATTTGTCCCGTCGCTGTTGTCTTTGATATCTAATCCTCCGATCCCCTCTAGTGGTGCGACGAGAATACCTTCTGTTAGAACAGCCAAACCTATCCTAACAGCGTCTTCTAAGCGTTCTTTTACAGATCCTTCGTTTCTATTGGCGACTTCCCTTGCTATGTGTATAGATACTTCCTCACGGTCATACTCTTCACTCAATTCTCTGATCTTTTTGGCAGTATTCTTAACACCTGTCAATTCCTGAGCTCTCAGAGCCAAATCCTCCGCCATGGGTATCTCTACATCTTGTTCCGGATCGTAACCTTTACCTCTAGCTTCCCTAGCTACCGCATATGCCTTTAATGCAGACTGCTCAAGCTCATCAAAATAAGATTTCATCTCGTCTGAAAGAGCTAGTTCAGCCGTGTTGACCCCTCCATTTCTGCATTGTGACCTCTGTTCATATTACGATAAATCTCCAAGTAAGGTGATGTTATTAAACCTTACTGGTTCGGAATTTTATAGGACTTTAGAAATTGATAAATAATATTTTAACGTATCTATAACTATGAGCTTTCGGAATGTTAAAGAGATAATTCAAGATAACAAAAAAGGAGCTTCTGAACTTTTCTTTGAAGCAGGAGAGAGTATCATCTCTTTAAATCCTGATGAGGCAGAAAAGTATGCTATCGAATTAGTCCAAGGTCGTCGTTCCATGTCCCCCTTGGTTAACCTTGCTAATGAAACGTTTAAAGCTATCGAAAGGGGAAATCATAGGCAGTCGATTAAAAATTATCTTCTCGATGTGGAACAATCTAAAAGAAAAGTGATAGATGAAGCTCTTGAGATTGTAAGTGAATTCAACAACATAGGAACTTTAAGCTACAGTTCTACGGCGATCGAAGTTTTAAGAAAGTCTCAAAACGTTTCAGTTCTAGAATCAAGACCTTTATTAGAAGGGAGAAAGACCGCTGAGAAACTTTGTAATGAAGGTTTGGATGTGATCTTTTATCCTGATCCAGCAGTTTACGATATGATTCTTGAAATCGATGCACTACTCGTAGGATGTGATTCCCTCTCCAATGAAGCATTTACTAACAAAACAGGTACCTATACCGCAGTTTTAGTTTGTCAAAATCTTAAAAAACCCGTTTATGTGGTTTCGGACTCATCTAAGATACTTCCAAAGGACATTCCTCTTCATTTTGAAGAACACCACGATCCAAAGGAAGTTTGGGAAACCGAATTAGATATAACCATCCATAACAAGTATTTCGAAAAGATTCCATGGATGGACCACATAGAAGTGATCACTGAAAATGGAGTCATAGAGAAAAATGAAAAAATTCAGAGTGAAATGGTTTCTGAAAAGTTGCTGAAACACTATCCTATGGAGTGATAAGCGTCTCTTTTATTTCTCCATTCTTTTCCTTGATTTTGACTTCCTCTCTTATCACTTCAGCCAACCTTTCGATACCAGTCCATATCTCATCTTCGGAGGAATGAGTGAAGTTCAACCTCATGGTGTTATGGCCGTTATCCTCTACGTAGAAGGCATCCCCAACTACGTAAGCCACTTTTTTCTCGATAGCTTTATCGAACATCTCTCTTGTATCGATATTTTCTGGTAGTTTTGCCCATATGAACATTCCGCCTTCTGGTCTGTTCCATTCTACGTAATCCGGCATGTACTTCTCCATGGCCTCCAGCATAGCCAATCTTTTTTCGTTATACAGTTCTTTGATATACTCTAGATGTTCGTCAAGTACGCCTTCTGATACATATTTGTAAGCTATGTATTGACCGAATGGGTTTGTACATAAATCCGTAGCTTGTTTAGCAATCACCATCTTATCGATGAAATCTTTCGGTCCCACACACCAGGCTATCCTGAATCCAGGTGCTAAAATCTTGGAGAATGTTTGAAGCCTAACAACCCTATCTTCATCGTCTAATGACATCAAATGAGGTTGAGGTGAACCCTCGTAGCGAAGGTAAGAATAAGGTGAATCCTCGACGACTAAAACGTCGTGTTCAGATGCTATATCAAGCAACTTTCTTCTCTTATCACCTGGGATGGTAGCTCCGGAAGGGTTCTGGAAGGTTGGGACTAAGTACAAAAATTTGGGTTTACATCCTTTTTTCTCTAATTGACTCAACTTCTCATCTAGAAGATCCATATCCATGCCATTTTCCTTTACTGGCACTGTTTCCATGTGTCCCTGGAAAGCTCTAAAAGCGCCAGTTGCTCCCAAATAAGTAGGTGAACCAACAACGATAGTGTCACCGGGATCTAGTAATATTTTGCTGATAAGGTCTAGGGCCTGCTGAGAACCATGAGTTATCAAAATATTCTCC
>JBNJDY010000013.1:0-34188 GCA_051745305.1 Thermoplasmatota archaeon | reverse complement strand
AGTATCTAGAACCTTCTGAACTTTTCCACCGACGATCTCGCTGTAGAACTTATCGCTCATGGCCTTGATATCGATGTTCATGGCATCCAAGTACGGTGAGATTTTCTCAAGAGGTTCACTTTCCATAAACCCGTTTGTCACGTAAACGACGTACCCTCCGCCTTCTTCTTTATACTTTTTCGAAACGTCGTAGGAGAATTCGAAATCGATAGCCGGTTCGTTATAGGTCCAAGCGATCCCGTCAAAATCTAACGCTTTTTGAACCAGTTCATCGACTGTGAATTTTCGTAGATATGAACTGCTAGGGTCACCGCAGGAAAGTGAGGCGTTCTGACAGAACCTACATCTGAAGTTACACCCTACCGTTCCAAACGAAAGCACTTTGGATCTAGGATTAAAATGATAAAGTGGTTTCTTTTCTATAGGATCGATAGCAACCGACGCGATTTTACCGTAGATCAAAGAGTACAATATACCATCTTGGTTCTCTCTGACACCACATATACCTCTCTTTCCCTCTTTGATATCACAGTGATGTCCGCACAAGTGACACTGGACCGACTTCCCGTCTCCCTCCTCCCAGAACATTGCCTCTTTCATATCATGTAATACTCATATCAATCTACAAATATGTTTTGCAAAACCAACTTCAATCGTTCAGCAGGTCTGGTGGAGGCGGGGTCGGTTTATCGAATCCAGGTTTTTCAGCTGTAGGTGGTCTTCCTTTGAGGAAATGAACCGTTATACAGATCCCTACGAAACTCATACCCAACAGGGTCACTAAACCTGTGATTATCGGTGTCACTATAACTTCTGAAGGAATAGAGAATATCTCTCCTCTAAAGAAAAAGGAAACGACAGAAGAAAGGATACTCCCGACTATATTCATAACAATCAAAACTCCTATCAAAGATATCGTAAACTTCAAGGTTTTGTTGTCTTTGGCAAATTTCTTACTATCTGATAGCGAGTCAAAGATGTTTTTTCCTTCTATGACGATCATCGGTATGGCGAATAACCACCAGTAGCATAAGAAGAGTCCAGGTATAATGCACAGTACCAGTCCGAAATTCACCGCTAGAGTGATCAAAATACTCGCACCGATGATACCTAAAGGATGTTTTTTAATAGATTCGAACCCGGTTTCGTAAGAGGTCGTACCCGTGTAATAAGCTTCCTGGGCCATCCCTACGATCCCACCTATGAAGATCAATTCGAGGATGGTGGTGATAAGAGACAGAGGGATTGTTATAAAGATCGCCTGAAGCGCAAGATCCATAAGAACGGAAAACTCCGCTACCCCCTCAAAAGCTGTAGTCATGTTCGAGAGGGTGTACTGCTGCATGAAAGATAGAATGATGATTATCATAACTGGTAATGTCCAGTAGACCAATATCGGTTTAATATTATCCATTAGGATACTGTAACCCTTAGAGAGGGTTTCTGATGTACTCAATTTCTTTTTATAATATTGAAATCCCTGTTGTACGTTTGTTTTAGACCATCCTCTTAACAGGGATCCACAGTATGGACAGAATCTACCTCTTTCCTCCTCAGGTATTTCAGCATCGCAGTTGGTACACTTTACCACTTGATCCACCTTTTTACGGTATTATCAAAGTTATAAATAATAGTTTGGTAACTTATTAAAACACGTCAATATCGGCCACCACGTGAAAGACGTGGGGTGCATAGGATTTGATCTTTCTGATCTCCGTGATCTCAAAATCCTTCTCAATATTTTCAGCTAGTTCGCTCTCGACCTGCCCCGGAAAGTTCACATCCGCTGCCCTTGTGTGATAGTGTACAACACCTTCGCCATCAAGAAGTTCGACCGCCTTCGGTAAAAACTTCCACGTATCATGCAGGTAACCCATAACGACTCTATCTGCGATACCACTCTTAGCAAACTCACGGTTGTCCCCGTTCCAGGTCTCTACGACCTCTTCAACCCCGTTCAACTCGATATTTTCATTTAAATACCCGTAAGCGACTTCGTTGATCTCCAGCGAGTAGATCTTCTCCGGTTTTGAGTGAACGGCCATGGGCAGTGTGAAGTAGCCTATACCGGCGAACATGTCCACTATTGTTTCCCCATCCTCCGGTACTCCTGCCATGAGCACACGTTCGTCGATGTTACCGCTGGAGAACATAAGTTCGGAGAGATCGAGTTTGTATTTGATACCGTTCTCAAGGTGTACCGTTTCCGTCTCTTCACCATAAATAAGCTCCACCTCGGGTTCCCTTTTTGTACCCTTTATACTCCCCTGGATCAGAACGCTTTTCATACCCAAAACTTCTGCATAGACTTCACCGATATGATTTTTTTTACCATCAAATACCTCAGGTAACTTGATCAGTAAAACATCTCCAACCCTTTTCCACCTCTCGGGTAATTTTTCTTTCAAAACTTCTGCAATATCGACCTTGCTTTGAATCTTCTGGAAAGGAGTAGATTTGTCTTCACTTTTCTCTAAGATATCTTCTTCATCCCCTTCCTTGACCGGAATTATAAGTTTACTCCCCCTCTGCTCGATCATCCTATCGCCATCTAGACGATCTTCCCTTTTGAGTTTTTCAAGGACTTGCTGCCCTTTATCTTTCTTGACCTTGACTACCGGCCCTTTCTCCGAAGGCATAGGTAAACCTTTATATCTACTCGCATAAGTATTTTATACCCTTATGAATTTAGATGATGTAATGGATCACAAACCCTTGATATTGTTCTCAGTGCTGTTGATATTGACCCCGACTATCTTTTTAGGGGCGGCCTCGGCACAGGTTACTGAAGTATCCGACCCTGGTAGGGTCAACAAGATACTGAGTGACTTTTCCACCCCCATCATCCGGCCAGGAAACGAAGGTAATCTTGATTTCAATTTAACCAACCCTTACGAGTTCGATATCGAGGACGTTGTTTTGACCGCCGAGATATACTCGTACGCTAACTTGGATGAAAAAAAGGAGATATACGAGATAGATGAACCCCCGATTTTCAAGCTCCAGGGTACTACTCAAAGATCGTTCCGATTGAACGTACAACCTGCTGAACAGGTACTCCCCCAGCGTTTCAGCATCCAAACGACTGATGATACCGAAAAGGGAGTTTATTTTGTCCGATTCCAGATGGAGTTCGACCATTTAGAGGACGAAAACCGAAGTATCATGCGTTCTAAAGGTCATTTCACCGATACAGAATGGGATAACGCTACCAAGAGACCAGGTACGGCCGACGAACCCTATTATGCCGGCAGTATCAACATAACGATGTTGGGTGTGAACGGGATCTTACCGGATACAAGTTTCACCGTAAAAACACCTATCCCACGATGGCCTCAGTACCTTTTAGGAGGTTTGGCAGCGTTCTTCGGAATATTTGCTGTGATGCTTTACATGCAGGAAGAGTACAATTCCTTCCCATGGTTAGAAGATATTCTTGATCATTGGTCCGGCAAATTTAATCAGCTTCGGAGACGCCTTAAGCACAGGCTTCGTAAGCGTTGACGGATAATCGATATCACCGACCTCTTCTACAACTCTTTTGACTTTTTCGTTTTTCAGTGCATCTATCATATCGTTCATTTCTTTATCGGTGATCCCTTTGAAGATCTTCCTCATCCACATCCCTTTTGATATTTCAGAACCGATACCTTTCTGCCACTTTTCGTGGTATTCCCGGAGTTTATCTTTGGAAGTATCATCGTTTTCCAGAGCATCTATAGCAACTTCTGCACATATATCTGCTGAAAGAAGACCCGGGAACAAACCTCCTCCTGAAAGAGGTTTAACTTGACAGGCAGCATCACCGACTAACATAAGTCCGTTTTCAACGCTGTTCTTGATCCGTCCAAGGGGTATAGCTCCGGCTGAGTACCCGATTATTTTATCCATGTACCCCCTTTTTTCTATCAACCTTTTTAGATGGCCGTAAGCATCCCCATCACTGCTAGCTACACCGACTAAAGTCCCAGACGGGTGTGGTAGTTCCCAACCGAAGAAATCTGGTGAGATATCTTTTCCGAGGAATATGTGGATATCTTCTGTTCCTTCACCGATTATCGCCTGCACCCCTACTACCATCTCTTCAGGTCCAGGCAGTCCTGTTTTTTTACGTATCAAGGAATTTGGTCCATCCGCACCGATGACAAGATCTGCTTTAATTTTTTTCAAATTCCCTACTTCTCTGTATGTAACACTCCTTTTACCGTTAAACGAGGTATTTACTGCTTTGCTACCTAGTTCTAACACCGCTCCACTGTCCACTGCTTTCTTTGCCATCTCCCTGTCGAATTCAGAACGGTCGATGACGTAGGCTTTGGGTTCTTTAGCTTCTAAAATCAGGGGTTCTCCTTCCGGTGGTGAGATCACTGCTCTACGTCCCTCCTTGACTATACTATCTGTACCAGTCATCGAAACGACTCTAGGGCTCACCAACCCGGCACATTTAACCGGTTTACCGATCTTCCGTCCCTTCTCGAATATTACCGTCTCGAAGCCAGCGTCTGCGAGTTTTTTCGCAACCCTCGTTCCTGCGGGTCCTCCACCTATCACTGCAGCATCCATGATCTCTTCGGAGAATGTAGAACGGTCCTCTTTTTAATTTTATCCCTGCAAAAACCTTCGAAGACTTTATAAACCTTATATAGCTTCGGTATTTAAACTGATTCAATAAGAAGTGATAATTATGGAAGGACTAAAAATAGAAAACGTAGTAGCATCCTCTTCTATGGAACGCAATTTGGACCTAGAAGAAGCGTCAAGAGTACTAGATGGCTCAGAGTATGATCCAGAGAAGTTCCCGGGTCTTGTTTATAGAGTGAGTGAACCAAAGACGGCGATCTTACTTTTCACCAGCGGCAAAGTAGTATGTACCGGAGGTAAAACTGTCGAAGAAGCAAGGACTAGTGTCAACAAAGTCAAAAAATTACTCAATGAAAAAGGTATAGAAACTGCTGAAGATATCGACGTTACTGTACAGAACATAGTCGCATCTTACGGGTTAGGTGCTGATTTGAACCTTAATTCAGTCGCTATAACACTTGGCTTGGAAAGGGTCGAATATGAACCCGAACAGTTCCCTGGTCTGGTTTACAGATTGAGAGATTCCGACGTCGTTCTACTGCTCTTCGGTTCAGGCAATATGGTATGTACCGGAGCCAAAGAGATACAGGATTTGGAAGAGGCTGTGGACCATATAAAGGACGAATTGAAAGGTGCGGGATTGATCCATTAGTCAGATCCCCATATTCGATAACCACATACATCTCCAGGAACGCGGGGACAATGTGGAATCGGTAAAAAGGTTTGAAAGAGCAGGAGGGACACATCTCGTTCTCTCTCATCTCCCTTATCATGACTTAAGGGAGTGGGATGAAGATGGGTACGGACCTATTTATGAGCGTACCGTAGGTTTAGCTGAAAGGTCTATGAAGAGTACCGATGTCGAGATATATGTGACATTGGGACCTTATCCCGTGGATCTAGTCAATCTTGAAAAGAAAGTTGGTTTGGAGAAGGCTAAGAAGATCCTCATAGAAGGGATGGATTTGGCTGCTGAGTACGTTCGAGAAGAAAAAGCCCTTGCGCTGGGTGAGATAGGTCGACCACATTTTGAAGTACCTGATGATATTTTTGAAGCTTCAAACGAGATTATGAAATATGGTATGGAGCTCGCAGTCGATTTGGGGTGTGCCGTTGTGCTGCACACCGAGAGTACGGATCCCGAAACTTGTGAAGAATTCGGTAAGATGGCCGACGAGGTCGGTTTAGATAGAGGTAAAGTCGTTAAGCATTACAGTCCACCCTTGATAACTTTTGAAGAGAACAAGGGACTGTTCCCATCGGTGCTTGCAAGCGAAAAGAACTTGAGAGCCGCTGCTGAGAAAGGTAACCGGTTCGTAATGGAGACGGATTTCCTCGACGATCCTAATAGACCAGGGGCCGTGTTAGGTATCAAGAACGTCCCGAAAAAAACCAAGAAACTTTTGGAAGAAGAAGTTCTTACTGAAAACGACGTCTGGAAGATCCATAAAGAAAATCCTGAAGAGATCTACGATATAGAAGTCGAGCTATAATTCTAGTTCTTCTTTTATCAGAAGTGCAAGTTTTTTCATACATTTTTCGCAGATGGATTTGTCACCCACTCTCTTATACTCTTTTGTCCAATTCCGGCAGAAATGACATCTATCGGCATCTATCGGCAAAATCAATCACCTCATGACTGCGAAACGACCGTTGCCAGCATCGTACAGGCTCTGAAAACCTTGTAGTTCGTTTCTATATCTCCTGTATCTATGATGAACTCCTTCGGGCCGGTCCTTTCTATGGATGGAAGTAATTCACAGTTATCCAGTTTACCGGCATCTTTGAACCTTACGTGGAACGTGGAACTTTCCGGTTTGATCACTTTACCTTTTTTCTTTTTGATAGCTTCTTTCACGGTTTCCCGGATCTCCTTTCTAACAACTTTTGGATGTCTACACTTAGCACTGTATCTACCCGTTGGTGTTTTTGTTACTACATGTGGAATATCCGGGTACAATTCTTTAGCCTCTCGGATTATCTCGGTATCCCCTGCTAGGAAGAAAATCGGTACATCGTACTTGGATGCTAGGTAAGAGTTCATGGCGAATTCACTCACCTTTTTACCACCTATCTTAAGGTCGTCAACCACCGCACCAGAGTACGTGTGGGATAGAGTTCCTCTGGAATGTGCGGAACTGTGATATCCGATATATCCCACAGCCTCGATCTCTTTTTCATCCAATCCCTCCATCTGGGACAGTAATTTCGGTCTTCCACTGAAAAGTTCAACTCTTTCGTCCAGATCTTCTAAAATGATATTCCTCATCTTCCCGTGACCATCAGTTATACAGACCTTCTCTTCACCTGCATCGAAGGCACCCAGTGCCGCTTCGTTCGCCTCTTTGGTCATCAAATCTCTTGCTCTATCATACTCTTTAGAATCCATAGCGCCCTGCTTCGCTGAGACCACTCCCGAGATCCCCTCTATATCGACTGAGAATAGATATGTCATATTTTATACCTCTATGACGAGATAGTTCCGTCCGTAAATAAAATTTTTGAAGCGTATTTAGTGTATCTCCTCGATGGTTTTTTTGATGTTTAACATACGATCTCTATATCGTCTGGTCAAATCTGAACCCGGGTCCTCTGTAGTTAATGATTCCACGCCCTCATTGTTGTTGTACAAATAAGTTTCTAGAACGTTCGCTGCAGCGGTGATGCCTATGAAGAAAACCAGTGCGGACGGCAGTAGATTAGGGTCGAATGTGTATTCCTGGAGTGTGATAGGGTAGTAAAGCATTACGGGAGTATCTCCACTGAACGTGTCGAGCACAAGGTGACCTAGAGCCCCTATCAGGACAAAGATCGACATCCTGGTAAAAATACTCTTATCTTTATTTCGTTCGTAGAGGTGGAAACCTATCAGGATCAAAATAGGTATGTAAAGCATCCCGATACCGGTGTGGAAGTATCTCAACTCCATAATTCCGGATCCTTTTATAACATAATCCAAGTCCAGCAGACCGTTGACTCCCAATGCACCTAGTACTACTATCAAGTATTTTCTCTTGGAGTGGAACCCCATCCCCAATCCGATGAGGATCGAGACTGCTACATGGATAATAGGATGCATATTTAAATAAATCAAGTCTTATGATTAAATACTTTTTGCAGTTCTATCAGCTTAGTAAACTTTTTAACCGAGTGTATTTCTCACTCTGCACGTCGGTGCATATATGGAGAATGTAGAAGAGAAGAAAGAAAGGTTCTGGTCTTCATTGCCTGAGAATGAAGGTGGCGTCTCTATAATAGAGGCGGGATTCTTCTTTAGGATTTTTGCATTCTTCGTCGACTTAACTATAATAAAAGTATCTACACTTTTGATACTTGGACAGTTAGCAGCTATGGGAGTGATCTCTCAAAGCTTAGTTTTTGAAGTGTTCATTTACAGGACGAATATCTATGAAGATATCTCTTTGGTCACACTGCTCACTTCTACAGAAAACCTTCTTATCCACATCTATTTTAGTATATACATGATCTCTTATTTTACCATCCTAGAATCGAAACGCGTTTGGGGTACTACTGTTGGAAAGAGACTGTTCAAACTTCACGTACTAGACTCCAAGGGAGAAAAACTCAATTTAAAGGACTCTTTCATCCGCAATTCTACGAAATACCTGCTCCGGATACCGATAATAGGTATACCTTTTGGAGTCATGGAACTAATACTAATAATGTTTTACTCTAAACGTACAGGTGATATGCTGGTCGATACCTTCGTGGCCAAGGACATTCATAGAGGGAAATACTACGAGGATCAGGATTGAATACCTACTGAATTTTTATGGTTCCCACATCGGACTACCCAGTGGTAAGATCTCTTTTTGAGCCATACTGTTCAACAGAACGGCTGCAGCTGCGTAGAAAGAGAGTGCTGAAGTTATCAGTAAAAACACTCCTGCATATACCGTTGAAAGATCCAATAGATAATGAGCCATCAGAAGCGGGAGTGCGATGTCAACCGCTACTACGATCGTGAAAAGTACTTTGTTGGTCATCATCGATGCAAATGTGACTATTATCAAGAATACCATCACCGCCACTAGGCCTGCTACGTAGTGATTCGTATCTACCGTTACGTCGGTGAACGTGTTGATGTAGCCGGTTAGGGCTATTGAATACATGGCTAAGGAAAAGAAAGTGAAAACGGTGGCACCAAAAATATTGTTACGTTTGAATTCCATCAAACCTGCTACGAACTGTGCCGTAGCCCCAAAGAACAGTATCCATGGGATCATCAGCGCGTTGTTTGAACCTGATGCCAAACCAAGGTCTGTAACTCCAAGAAGTAAAGCGGCCACAGCTAGCCCGAAAAGACCTAGTGCAGCGGGTTCAGTCGATATTTCGGGTAATTCTTTGATGAATATATCTCTTGATCGATTGTCATCTGTCATGGATTGTGGTTATTAAGGGGTTATATTTAGTAATGGTGCTCTTCTTTTACGACGTTCATATATAGATGTACTTTACTACTATTATTGTTACAAACGGTGAGATCATGGTAAATGTATTGAAAGAGGGAAAATTAGATTTAAACGGGTTGAAAGAATTGTCCATCAAACCCCCTTTATTCGAGTCTGGAGATGGTGAGATATGGACCGATGAACACATCTCCGAATACCTTCTTCGAGCACACCTCGATCCCGAACGTGATATGGCCAGCCGGAAGAACAAAACCATCAGGGAGTCTTGTGAGTGGATAGTATCAAGATGTGGATTAGTTGAGGGTTCGAAAGTCATCGACCTAGGCTGCGGTCCCGGACTTTACTGCAGTGAACTGAGCCGTTATGGTCTTGACGTTACAGGAGTTGATTTTTCCAAGAGATCTATAGAATATGCTGAAGAGCACCGTGATACTGATATAGAATTCATACACGGAAATTATTTAGACGTTGAAATCCCTGGGAAGTATGATACCGCTTTGATGATCTACTATGACTTCGGTGTGTTATCGGAAGAAGAGCAGGATCGATTATTGGAAAGGATAAATTCACTGCTCAAAGATGACGGTTATTTCGTGTTCGATGTTCTCACACCATCACATCCGGAAGCCGGTGATGAAACTACACGATGGACGCTCCAAGAAGACGGGGGTTTCTGGAGTTCAGATAGTTACTTAGAATTGTTCAATCGATATTATTACCCTGATGAGCAGGTCAAGTTGGATCAGTATATGATCATAGATAAAAATGGAGAGGCTAGTGTTTACCGTATATGGCATCGATTCTTTACCCCCTCTCAGATCTCAGGATCACTCAAAAAACACGGTTTCGAGGTCGAAGAGTTCCACGGTGATTTAACTGGAGAACCGATAGAGTCGGGAGCAGAAGCTATGGGTGTAGTTGCTAGGAAGATATAGATTATTAATCAAGTAATAAACAAAAAAAGAAAAAAGGAATTTTACAGGAGTTTCAAAGTTTCTCTCATGAAAGCTGGTAGATCTCCAGGATGCCTAGACGTTACCAGTTTTCCATCGACCACCACTTCTTCATCTAAGAATTTAGCACCGGCGTTCTCCATATCTGTTCTTACGGAGTAATAGCATGTGGCCTTTTTACCTTCGAGGAGATCGGTTTCTATCAGCAGTTGTAAGCCGTGGCAGATCGAAGCTATGACTAGATCGTTGTCAACAGCATCCTGAGCTAATTTTACGATAGGTTCTTTAATCCTCATCCTATCCGGAGCCCTTCCACCCGGTACGACTAGTAAATCGTATTCAGATATGTCTATGTCTTCGGCGGCTTTATGGGAATTCAACTTCTGCCCGTTCTTACTCTCGTAAGTAGTTCCTCCCTTTTCACCAACCAAATCAACTTTGAAACCGGCTTCCTGGAGTCTGAAATACGGGTATGTCAGTTCAGTATCCTCGAAACCGTTCTCTATGAGTACGATAGCTTTTTTCATTTTATCACATCCTTCTATTTTCGAGGAGTCTAATCAATCTTTTCACCAAATCTAAGAAAAAAAGGGAGGGTGATTATCGTGATGTATGACAGTTTGAAATTCAAGTTCTAATTAAATTAAATGTAATTAAAACTTTCCCAAGTTTTATAAAATTCAACCATTCTTAAACAAAGATTAAATATCTAGAACGAGTTACTTTTTGTAAGAGGGATATAAATGGAAGCATTAAATGAGATCAAAGGTAAAGAGATATTGAGTAGTAATGGTCGATCGATGGGTGAAATGATAGATATTACCTATGACAAGGAGTTTAAGATCGATGAGATCGTAGTCAAAATGAACAAAGAGGTAATAGACGAACTCGCCCAGAGCAAACCATGGTTATCTTCGTTGAAGTTGGGGATCGATATGGAACACGTTAAAGCCTTCACCGACAATATTGTATTAAAAGAACCTATAGAACAACTCCAAAATCACTTCAAAGACGTTTCTGAAAAGAAATTTGCCTCATCTTTTTTAGGCATGGAGATATCCGGAAGTAATGGAAACGACGTGGGTAAAGTGGAAGACGTGTTGATAGATCCTGAATCCTTAGGTACGCTTTCACTGCTCGTCAAAATAAAAAAGGATATACTGGAAACGTTGGATCTGAAAAAATCTCTACTTTCTAAAACTAGATTAGGGATATCTATGAGACACGTGAAAAGTATCGGCGATAAGATAATGCTAGATACATCTTTAGAGGATATGGGTAAGATCATCCAAGAAGAACCGATCAAAAAATTATAATCTATTTAAAAGCTCCTCTAGAAAACCTGATCAAAGAAACAACGAAGAGAAAAAAAAGAGGAGGGAGGGTGATTATCGTGATGTATGAATTATATGTTAATTTAGATGGTACTAGTTAACATTTTTGGTCAAATTGTAAAAATTATTTATATTAAATACAAATGGCGGGCAATTTTCATCATCAATTAGTTTTATTTAGCGGGTTAGGCATAGAACGATTCAAATTATAAACAAACATCGGTTATATTTAAACCAAATACTTCGTCTTCTCAATCCAAAATTCTAGTCCCATCCCTTCGAACAGTTCATATGCTTTGGTAAGCATTTCTTTACCTTCCTTATCTCGAAGAAGTACCCCAGATTCGTAATACGTCCGTGACAGTTCTCTTTTTTCTCAGATCTCTTCAGAAACCTTGATAGCCTTGCCAAAGTAATCCTCTGCCTCTTCACTTCCCACCATTTACCGATGAATCATCTCCAGAACATGGTAACTTGTACCTTCCTCACATCTCCCTTGAATATCCAGTGATACATGTAAAGCTTTCTCGGCATACTGTTCCGCAGTATCGATTTCTCCTTTCAGGAGCCTTACTTCTGCCAGTCCACATAGGTTGTAAACGGAGACCAGTACTGTTGAGCCCTTTCCCTCTTTAGTACGTTCCCAAAAAGACTCCAACTCACTTATCTTCTCATCTCTTCATGTAAGCGGAGGTCGAAAGGAGATGTTTGATACTCCTTCTTCATAAAGTTCAATTTATGTACATCTCTTAAGAATTTAAAACTTTCTTAACCTTTACTAACTTGATATTCCAATATCAATGTTCTAATTCATCTATAATTTGTTTGTAATGTATTGATGGATTCTTTTCATATATCTTTTTGTAAAACTCTAGAGCATCATTCTTATAATTATCTTCACCAGATATTTTGTATAATTCATAAACAAGTTTTGCCCTTTCGGGTTTGTTATAATCTTCCTTCAACATTTTTTTTAGTATTCGTAAGCCTTTTTCTTTATCTTCTTCAGACAATATCTTAGCTTTTAATAAATTTCCAGAGAAAATTGTTTGCTGCATATCGATCTTTTCAGCTATCTCTAGAGCTTCTTTGTTCAGGGCATCAGCCCTTTCTATCAAACCTTTTTGAAAGTACAGATCAGCTTCACAGAATAGAAAATAGCTCATAACATCTTTGGTATCTTGTTCCCTTGCGATATGAATAGTTTTAGCATATAGCTCTTTGGCCTTATCAAAATCATTTTTTAATTTGTAAAGGTTGCCCATGTTCCCCACAGTAATGGCATAACCTCTCTTGTCTGCAAGATCTTTCGAAATATCAACATCTTTCTGATAATATCTGAGAGCCTTATCGTACTCGCCTTTCTCTTTATAAAGTTCTCCAATGTTGTTTGCAACATATGCTATACTTCTTTTATCTCCTATTTTTTCAGACAATGATAATTTTTTCTTATAATATTCCAGTCCTTTAGAGTATTCTCCCTCCTCAGCGTAAGCAATGCCCAGTTTACCGAGTGCGTTCTGTTCTATTAATTTATCTCCTGTTTTTTCAACTATTTCCAAGGCTTGATTACAGGCTTTCTTAGAGTTTTCATAGTCTTTAAGCCTAACAAATATACTTGCTAAATTGACTAAAGTATACCCTATCTCTAATAGGTCCCCCTCCTCTTCTTTGATCCTCAGCTTTTTCTTAAAATATTTCATAGCCTCTTTTATCTCTCCTCTCCCATAATGGGTACTCCCCATATTTCCATAAAATTTACTCAATAATCTATTGTCTTTTATCTCATCAGCTATCTGATGCATTTCATCCAAATAACTCATTGCTTTATCGTATTCAGCCATGTTCGTGTACACTGATCCTATTCGGCCTAAGGATTCACAAAAACCCATCTTGTTACCTACCTCTTTGTATATCTCCGACCCTTCCAAATAAAGGTCTAAGGCCTCGCTGTATCTAGCTTCCAATTTCGAGATATCTCCTATCAAGATCGTACATTCCGCCCTCTTATTTTCATCTTTTTTCTTCTCAGCTATTTTTAGAGCTTTCTTATATGATTCTTCTGCAAGGCTCCATTCCCCCATAGTTTTCAAGCAGTCACCTTTCTGTTTCAGACTATCGATAACCGTCTCATAACTCACCTCAGATGATTCTAGAGATGGGATAAGCTCTAGCAAACGATCATAACATTTTATAGCTAGTTCATTTGCAAAAGACTTTTTAGCTATTTCAGCTCCATTTTTATAGTACTTAAATGCCTTATCGGGTATTCCACCTTTGTCCCAATGTTTTGCCAAATCGTAAATGAGATCATCTGGATCCTTTTTTGAGTCCTCGTAGGTTTCAGCAATGATCTTGTGATATTCTTGCCTTAACTCTTCGTTTATACTGTTGTACAAGACCTCCCTGATCTTGCTGTGATCGAACATATATCTCTTTTTAATAGAACGTATAAGATTGTGAGTTCTTTCGATATGGTTCAAACTTTTCAAAAGTTCGATTCTGTTCAATCCGGTTATCTCGCCAACAATTCTGCTCTCGAATTCTTCACCTACAACACTGGCACATTCTAGCAGTTCTCTATGTTTTTCCATCAACCTATCCAATCTACGGGTAATTATGTCATATATCTTAGATGGCACTTCGAAATCTTTAAGGTCTTTACTAGGCTTCCAATTATTATCTATATTTACAATATGCCCTTCCAATGCCAACATTTTCAGAACTTCAAGTAAAAAAAACGGATTTCCCTCACTTTCTTTGTAAATGTCATTGATGTATTTTTTTTCGACCTCTACACCCTTTAAGGTCTTATTGATAAAGTCCTCCACTGACGATTTATTTAAACGTTTCAAACCCATCTCATGAAATAACTCTTCTCGCCCCATATTTTGGATGATAGTTTTTAAGGGGTGGATTTTACTGTCTTCGAACTGGGTAATATCCTCTGGACGGTAGGTCCCGACGATAAAAACTCTATCGTTTCTAGTATTCCTAGAGATATAATGAAGCAGATTTAGGCTCGTTGGATCCCCCCACTGCAGATCATCTAAAAACAAGATAACAATGTTTTCCTCTGAAACTCTTTTTATACCTAGAAGAACTCTATCGAAAAGGTTTTCCTGTTTGAGCTTAGGGTCCTCTACTAAATGCGTACCATCATACTTTTTTGAATCTATGAACCATTTCATATCTGGTATCATTTTTTCTGCAGTTTCCATATTCCCGTCCCAACGATCAAACCGACTCCCGATTTTTTTAAGCGTTCTTTTCATATCTTCGATCAAAATTTCATCTTTTGCACCTTTTATAACAGCTGCAAGAGATAGTTCCTCGAACGTTTGGACCAATATATCGTATTCCCCGTATCCGATTGCGTTCAACTTATTTTTTTCATCTTCTCCCATCATCTTTAAAGAATCTTTTACGAAGTTTCCAACAGCATCCAGCATAGTTGCGAATATATCTGAGTCTAGTTCGGTCTTTTCCCTCTCTGCCTTTGCTATCAACAATCCACCTTTGTTAATAAGATACATGGAGATAACCTTAGGAGGCGGTTTTTCGGTTAAGATCTGAGATAATCCTGCATCCCGGAAACCCTCTTTGAACGGCATCAGTGGTTCAAGACTATCAGCTAAACACCATCCTTTGATGATCGTTACATTTTCTCTTTCAGCTTTTTTTAACAATTCGTTTACAAGACGAGTTTTGCCAACGCCAGCTTCTCCGGAGACCAGTACTGTTGAACCCTTCCCTTCTTTAGTACGTTTCCAAAGGGACTCCAACTTACTTATCTCCTCGTCTCTTCCTATAAGGGGAGGTCGGAAGGAGATGTTTACAGAATCAGGTTCCATATTGTTCCAATAAGGTACATCTTTTGAAAACTTAAAGGTTTCTTATGTTTTGGAGTACTATTTTTTTAGAAAAAAAGGGGCACGGGAGTTATGAACCTTTATTAGTGTTACTAAATCATAAACGATGATCTAGATACTTCAACTACCTCTCGAAGATATCAGGTAAGCTAGAATGATGACGGTCATCGGCCGAAAATAGTATTAACTATAAATCATATACTGATATAATGGAAAAACAACAAAATCTAGATATAAATTACAAGTCTCTATCCGAGAACGAAGCTTACTTGCTGGAATCCGTAAAGTCTCAGGACCTTTTAGTCTTTGGCGTGGATGAGATCAAAGCTTTGTCTGATTGGAAAAAGACCCGTATCCACAACACCCTCTCTAGTCTCAATAAGAAGGGGCATATTATACGGATAAAGAAAGATACATATTCGTTGGAAGAGGAATTTTTTGATAAGACCTTCCAGGTAATAACAGAAGCTGTGAAACCGTCCTACATCAGCTTCTGGACAGCACTATCATATCATGGATTAACCGAGCAGCAGGTCAACGTGATACAGCTGGTTTCTACCAAGCAGTTCGATAATATTAAGGTTAGGAACAAAAAGATAGAGATATCGTCCTTTAAGCCGAAGAGGTTCTTTGGGTATGATGAAATCGATGGTACGATCATGGCTGTCAAAGAAAAAGCTCTTGTCGATTCCCTATACATGCTTCACAAAATTGGCGGGCTGGAAGAATATAATAAATGCCTGAAAAATGCTTACGATGGATTAGATAAAAAGACCTTCAGAGAGTACGTCATCGAGTTCGATAACAGATCACTGGTTTCCAGGATAGGTTATCTCTTAGATGTCCTCGATCTAGCTGAGATCGAATTTCTTGACACGTTGAATGGACATATATCTGAAAGCTATATTCTGTTGGATCCGCATGGCGGCTCGGTCAAAACGCATAACAGCGATTGGAACATAAAGATAAATCGGGATATGGAGGCCTTATTATGATATCGAGGGATAAGTTAAGAGATATAAGTAAAAAAACATCACTTCATCTCTACCAGCAGGAGAAAGATTACCTGATCAAGTTATTCCTCTTCAATTATTTTAGAAGGTATGATAATGCAGTCTTCAAAGGTGGAACGTGTTTGAGATATCTCTATGGAACTGAACGGTTCAGCGAAGATATCGACCTCAACTTAGAGATACGTCCCAAGCAGTTCAAAAAAGAAGTCGAAGCAGTACTTAAGGAATTCAAAAATGTAGGTATCGAAAACGGTTTCATCAAAGAAGAAGTATTCGAAGAGGCTTACACCTGTGAGATATGGTTTCACGGCCCTTTATATGGAGGAACGAACCAGACACAAAATAAATTCAGATTGGATGCTGGTGAGAGAGGTGGTACTCTGATAGAGCCCAGGTGGACATTGATCGATTCTGAATACCCCGAGACAAGAAAGAAATTTTTAGTGCAGGCCATGGTTGGAGACGAGCTTCTAGTCGAGAAGGTCATAACCTTGCTTTCAAGGTCTAAAGGCAGGGACCTGTACGATGTTTGGTACCTTCTGGAGAGTGGTATGAAAGTTTCTTCTGACCTTTTTGAAAGGAAGTTGGAGACCCTTCTTGAGGAATATGGTCTAAAGGATGATTTTTCATGGAATTCTTATCCGTCAGAAGAAGAGTATATGGGAGATATGGAGAGGTTGGTACCGACTGTGGTGCCGTATTCTCAGGTGAAAAACGAGGTTAAAGGTCAGATCGATGGATTGAAGGAAGAAGTATCTGACGGGTAGACGGGTTTTGAGCTATTAAAATGGGAATCATTCCTGACTTTATGAACCTGTAGGATAATGTCGGAACAAAGTTCCAACTTCCTCAAAATCAAGGATTTTGATATATCAAGGGTACGGGGATCTAGTGGAATCCCTCCTCTTTAATTTCGGTTTTTTTAATCAAAAAACGCTCGATACCCGCAGAAAAGCTCCACTTTTTGAAGTAATATATTGTTTATTGTTCTTGGGGCACGGAAGTTATGAACCTTTATAAGTGATACTAAATCATAAACGATGATCTAGATACTTAAACTATTCCTCGAAGATAATAGATCTGTCTTTGAAGATTATATTATCTTTATCTTCGATCTCTTCGACGATATTCTTCACAGTTTCTTTTTCTTTCAGACCTACTTTCCATGCTCGTCTTAATAGCGTCGGTAGGTCTACGATGTCGATATCATTTCTATCACAGTAATTCTTCACTTTCGTTTCATTGCTTACAAAGATATAGTCACGAGATTTTGATATGGCTACTGATTCTCTTTCTCCTCTGCCGAACGAATCTGGCAGATTTAAAAATAAGTCACTCTCTTCGTCATCCATGGAGAGGATTGAGATTCTCTCTTTATCGATGTAATCAAAGATGGTCTGGACGAAATCATAACCTATATTTTCCGCTATATCGAGTTCATGCAGAACTGAAGTTGAGATATACAATTCTTCCCTATCCATTATCTTGAAAAGCAACTCTAATCTCTTGATTTTAGCGAATGTAGAAAGGATATTGGTATCTACCAGTACCGGTGTTTTTTCCATCCTTCCACATCACTCGTCAAGCAGTTTTGATCTTTCTTCCAGTTTTTCTTTGTTCTCCAATTGAACCTCGACTTTGATCCCCCTGTCTTTTAAGATCTCTTTAAATGAGATCGTATCTGATCCTGCCAGCTCAGCGGCTTTACTCAGGGTCACTTTTCCTTCCTTGTACATCTCTATGGCAGCAGAAAGTTTTAGATTGCTTTTGGTCTCAAAAAGTAGGCGTATCGCATCTCTAACCACATCAGATTTACTGGAGTAGTATCCTGCCTTGACTATGGCTTCTATCTCATCCTCATATACCTGAGGGATGCTGTATGAAGTCGGCATTTTTATCACTTATTATTAGTTAATGATATTAAACGATAATAAAGTTTTTGTTCTTACTGTATATATTTAGTCAATTTTTAATATTTAGAGTAATATCGGGATGGAAATGGATGATGAGAAAATTCGATGGAAGGAAACTAGATACAAATCAATAATAAAAAAGTACATGATTTTATTTTCCTGCATGGCCATATTAGTTTTTACGATTTTTATAATAATATTGGATATTATATCCGAACCCCCTATACAATTATTTGTGATAATTGGTATTATCTTGACTATTATCTTAACGATGGTGCCTCTGTTTTCGCTAAAAACCGCTAAAAAAAGAGTCGGCTATGATTCAAGGAATGTATATTATATAGACAGAGATGGAAGAAAAGAAAAACTTCGATTCAGCGATATAAAAGACATCTCGGTTCCATCCCAGGAGGATAGTGCTGTAATAGTGAAAACAAAAAAGGAGGGGGATGATGGAAAAGTGATATTGGGACCAGGGACAGGTGGGAGGTACGGAAGGTCCCTTATTGAATCGTACAAAAGATGGATCGATGAGAATACTGACAAAAAAGTGTCTGTAGAATTTGTGAGCTACGATATACCGTTCCCGGATTGGGGAGAATATGTTATCAAATTAAAAAAATAAACATTCAAACCGGTATTATCTCTCTATTGAATATAAAAAATGATGAAAATCGGAGAAAGTAGGGAATTATTTTTGACGTTATGAACCTGAGGTATAGTGGGGGCACGGGGATTTGAACCCCGATCAACGGGTTTCCTCCACGGAAGGAGCTACCTTCCATGTGTTATCGGATTACGGGTCACCGCTCCAGTCAATCATCATCCCGATGAAAACCGGTCAGTAAACCCAGTTGGCGATCATTCCACGTAACTGGAGCCCATGAGGATGCCGTGTTACCCTATACCCCCAATATGAGCAGGTGATGTATAGCGTGTTCCTTTTTAGGTTTTTTGGCAGAGGCTCTCCGAACAGAAGGTTTTTACAGTTCTTTTTATTATCTTGTCATATGACCTTTAGAGAAATCATAGATAAGGTGGTTGCGGAAGGGGCGTCATATTGTGATATAAGGAAAGAACACTGGAACAAAACCAGTTTGACATTGAAAGACGGTGTTCCTGAGATGGTCGTCCAGGGTGAAGAAGAAGGTGCTATGGTGAGAGTATTTTACGGTAACGGGTGGGGATGCGTAGGAACCAACGATTTGGATGACATCCAAGAAACTGCGAATAGAGCTCTAACCATGGCTAAGAAGAGTTCTAGATACAAAGAAAGTGAAACCGACTTAGCTGATATTGAGATCAATCAAGATAAAATCAAAGTTCCCATGAAAGAGGATTTCAGGGATATCTCAGCTGAAGAAAAACTCTCGTTCCTGAAAGAACTTGAAGATAATCTTACCAAGGATTTTGTCAGATCTACGGATATCAGGTACAGAGACTCTTTGGTTGAAAAAGAGATCATCACCAGCGAGGGAACCCATATCCAGATGGAGATTCCAAGGCTTGTCACCTATATCATCGTCACCGGAAAAAGTGACACGATCCAAAGAGCTAGTGAAGGAACAGGTGGGACAGCTGGTTATGAGATCACAGAAAAAGCCTTCGATAAAACCAACGTAGTTCTAGATAGATTGGAAACCTTGTTAGAAGCTTCGACACCTCCAAGCGGTAAGATGCCGTTGATCATGGATCCACACTTAGCCGGGGTTTTCTCACACGAGGCCTTCGGTCATGCAGCGGAAGGAGATCTAGTTGCAAGCGACAACAGCTGCTTGAAAGGAAAACTTGGAGAAAAGGTAGCCTCGGATATCGTCACGATAAAAGATGATCCTACCATGGAAGGTTACGGAAGTTTCCCATACGATGACGAAGGGACCAAGACCAGAAACAGAGTTTTGGTGAAGGAGGGAACACTCAACGATTTCATACTGGATAGGGAGAACGCCTGGAAATTAGATATGGAACCCAACGGTGGTGCAAGAGCCGAGGATTTCAGAGTCAAACCACTAGTAAGGATGAGTAACACCATAATGGAACCAGGGGATATGAAATTCGAAGAAATGCTGGAAGAAATTAAAGGAAGAGGTGTTTATGCAAAAGCATCGAGCGGAGGGCAGGTAAGTCCTGCACAAGGTACCTTTCAGTTCAACGCTCAGGAATCTTATCTCATAGAAGATGGCGAGGTAATTAAACCATTAAGGGACGTGAGTTTCAACGGATTCACTCTTGAAACCCTCCAGAATATAACAGGGATCACAGATGAGCTAGAAACCGGTATAGGTCACTGTGGGAAAGGTCAAACCGCTCCGGTTTCAGACGGTGCTGGTCATGTTTTAGTTTCCGAAGTTATGGTAGGTGGTCGAGAATGAGTGAAAAATTAGTCGAAAGCGCCAAGGAGATCATTGAAAAGTTGAAAGGGAGAGGCTTAGATGGTGATTTATTCGGAGTTAACTGCCGTAACGTGGAATACGGGATCAAAAAAGGTGAACTTACCGATAGTTCGGAATATGATGATGTGGGATTGGGTATTCGAGTTTTAAAAGATGGTAAACTCGGTTTTGGGTTCTGTTCACCAGGATATGAAGAAAAGGGTGTGAAACAAGCTGTCGAGTTCTCGAAAGTATCTCAGAAGATAGATTTAGAGTTCCCTGAGGAAGAGCATGTTCCGAATGTAGAGACCTTCGATAGTAAAATCGAGAAGGTCATATCAGAGGGTAAAGGTGCTGATTTCACCCAAGAGCTCATTGATGGATGTGTATCTTATGGTGAGGATATCTCACCTACCATGGGTGGTGTCGAGATATATGTCGGATCCGAGATTGTAGCTAACACCAATGGAGTTTTCTTAGAAAAGAAAAGGACAGCTATGCTCGGCAGCGTCATGGCCACTATACCCGGTGAAAAGACTTCAATAACTGCTAGTGAAAAAGAAGTGTCCAAAAAGTGTGACATAGATTTTTATAACGTGGGTGAGAGGAGTGCCGAGAAAGTGGACTCTATGCGAAATCAGGTAACATTACCCGATGGCGATATCCCGGTGATGCTTGAATCCCGTTCTTTGAATCAACTACTTGGTTTCGGTCTGATCCCATCATTCAATGGTGAAAACGTACGCAAGGGAAAATCCGTGTACTCTGATAAATTGGGTGAAGAGGTGGCACATTCCCATCTAAATTTGAAAGATGATCCTACACAGGACTGGGGCATAGGTTCTTCACCCTTCGATGACGAAGGTGTTGTGAGTCGACCTTTAGAGTTCATCTCCGATGGAATACTGAATGGATTCATGTATGACCTCAAAGAAGCACACAAGAGCGAAACTGAAAGCACGGGAAATGCTCTCAGGCCTAACTTCAAGTCCCCTCCGGGTATATCAGAAAGAAATCTAGTGCTTAGAGGTAAAGATACTCCCCGGGATAAACTTTTACCAGAAGGTGGCATTTTAGTGGATGATATCATGGGGGCTCATACAGCTAATCCCGCCAGCGGTGATTTCAGTATAGTTGCCACTCCTGTATGGTTGATAGAAGATGGTGAAAAGAAAGGTAGGATCGAGGGAGTCATGCTTTCGGGTAATCTTCCAGAGCTTCTGAAGACTATCCATTTAGCAGATGATTACAAGAAAACTTACATGAGTCTTGGAGGCAGAAGTCTAAAATTGGATACTCCATCTGCAAGAGTGGACGATGTAGTAGTATCAGGTAAATGATCAACCTCTGAAGATACCGATGGCGATCCGTTCCAAACCAGAGCGTTCTCCTTTACTGTTCACATCTGAGATGAACTCTCTGTGCCACCGGTCATAGTAGAAGTAGGACGTTAGTGTTATCGTTGGATATGTGAAGGAGAAGTACACGAGTAGATTTAAAAGAGCATCTTCTAAAGTTCCGGAGATAGTGTAAAGAGTGAATAAGAATAGTCCCAGTGCTAATATTCCGCCCACAGATTTTAACCTGATCGTGACTTCCCTGCAAAGGGATATAACTTCCTTGTTGCCCTTATCGACATAATACAGTTTACTGTCTTGAAGTATTCTTATAGGTATCAGGAAAGCTACGATCACTGGACAGAAGATCAGTATTACGAACACATGGGGATTGTTAACAGTCCCGGCATCCCTCAAAATATAACCAACCACCGTGAAAGCTATTATCGTTGGAAAGAGGGATTCTGATAAAGATTTGTAGAAAACATCCCATAGGTTTTCAGCACTGTAAGTTTTGTTCCTAACTATCATGATCTTTCGAGAAGATCCAAAAAAGCTGTTGAATTTCTTATAAAGCTTGAGATAAATACTCGTTAGAAATGGGGTCAATGTCCCTGCAAACAGCCAAGCGCCGCTGCCGAGAATGATACTGAATAGGATGATTATGTACAGTTCTGGGACTAGTGTCATTATCAATAGGGGTATAGCGAATATTCCCACCAATAGAACGAAAACTATACTTTTCCTAAGCGTCCATCCCTTCTTAGCCATCCTTCAATACTCCTGTCTGACATTTTGGTTATATTATATACGTAAGGAATCTAATATAAAAAGTTCGCAGGTTTTTTAAGTATATTGATTTTTGAGTTGTAAATCCGAGGTGTTAAAACATGAAAAATTTTTTCTTTAGTTAACACATCTTAGAAGGTGATGTACAAAGGTTTAGCTATAATATTCGGATTTTATTTTTTGGGTGAGATCACCTCTATGTTGTTTGACTTAAGTGTTCCAGGGAACGTATTAGGCATGATATTTTTAACGATGGCTCTTTTGGGTGGAGCGATAAATATTGAGGACGTTGAGAATGAGGCAGAATTTTTTGTTGATAATATCAGCATAATGTTCATCCCACCAGGAGTCGGTGTGATGTTATATTTCGGTTTGATGAAAACTGAGATCGTTCCTATAATAACAGCAATCCTTCTCAGTTTTGTGATCACTCTTCTACTGACGGCTAAATTAGTAGAGGTGTTGAGATGAGTGTATTCGGTATATTTTTGACCATCTTTGTATTTTTTATCTTTAAAAAGCTGTACTCCATCAAAAAGAAATTTTATCTCAACCCGGTTCTGCTTTCGATAATAACGATAATCGTAGTTTTATATACTGCTGGCATAGAATATGAAATGTACATGGAAAGTGCAAGGATATTAAGCTTTTTATTAGGTCCAGCAGTGGTCAGTTTAGCCATACCACTTTACAAGAAAAAAGAGGTTGTGAAGGATTATTCTATCCCGATCGGACTAGGGGTGGTTCTTGGTGGTCTTGTTGCTATATTGAGTGCCTTTTTGATAGCTTATATATTTGGCGGGAGTGAAGAATTACTGCTGAGTATCTCCCCCAAAAGCGTTACGACTCCCATAGCCATAGGTGTAAGTGAACAGATCGGAGGGATACCACCCCTTACTGCGATATTAGTGATAATCACCGGTATCCTGGGCAACTCTGTGGGAATAACTCTCTTGAATTTATCTGGTGTAAAAGACAAAGTCGCACGAGGATTGGCTATGGGCATAACTTCTCATGGACTCGGTACTGCAAAGATAATCCAGGAAGATAAACTGAGTGGTGCTGTAAGTGGTTTAGGTATGGCTCTTAATGGAATATTTACTTCTTTCATCTTGTATTATCTTATACGATTGCTTTTGTGGTTGTGAACGATCGGTTTTAGATATTGTTTGGGTGCTATATGAGAAAAGATCATATCAAAAAGAATATTTTGTGTTAAAAAAAAGAATGATATAAGTTGAACAGGAAAGTAGACGGACACCGCAGAATACTACCTTATTCTCCTTGTCCTCTAATCATTAACATAAAAAAATGATATAGCGGACGCGACGGGATTCTGCTCAGAAAAATATGAAATTTTTCTAACCGTTCGTCTATTTTTCCAAAATAGACTCACATCACGAGGCACACCTGGTGAGTGAGATAAGGAATTATAATTCCTTTAGAAACCCAATGGTTCTCATCCCTTGCTAATAAAAAAAGACGGACGCGACGGGATTCGAACCCGTGCTGTCTGCCTTAGAAGGGCAGCGCCATGTCCAGGCTAGGCCACGCGCCCATTGTGTTTTTTAGTGAACTAGTCTGGAGATAAGAGGAATTTTTTATTCCTTGGCATATCCAGGCTAGGTAAAACGTTTTTTTATGTTTGTTAGGGCTAGTCTGAGTATAGTTGGAATCACGAGATTATTCCCGAGTGATCCCTACACATGTCCAGGCTATATTCAAGGGCATCATGAAGGCCTTGAATGTTCGGGGAAAATTTTAATTTTCCCAGTAAGGCCACGCGCCCATTGTTAAGAGTGTTTTTACTTTACCGTATCTAAGCTGAAACTATTTTCAGATAAGTAATTTTTCCTACTCTTCTTCAGCCTTTTCGACGATCTCCTTCTCCTCTTCCTCGCCGATGACCTTAGTCATGGCGATCAGTTCGTCATCTTCTTTGACTCTCATTGTTTTGACACCCATGGTGTTCCTTCCCTGAACGCTGATATCGTCCACTGCCGTTCTTATGATCATACCGCTCTTACTCATCAAGAGGATCTCTTCGCCCTCTTCAACCACTCTAGCACACCTGACTTCGCCGGTTCTATCATTGGTCTTCATAGTGATCACACCTTTTGCTCCACGGTGTGTTTTCCTGTACTTTTTGACGGGACACCTCTTACCGTATCCGTTTTCAGTCAAAGTCAACAGCATATCGTCGTCATCGACCAGTGTCATACTTACTACTTCATCCCCATCTCGGAGTTCTGCACCTTTTACACCCATAGTGTACCTTCCGGTAGATCTTACCTCGCTTTCATCGAAACGTACCGCCTGTCCGTGCTTGGTAGCGAGCATGATCTCCTTTTCACCGTTGGATAATTTAGTATCTACAAGTTCATCGTCTTCCATCAACCTTATGGCCCATATCCCGGTTACCCTTGGGTTGCTGTAAGCTGCCAGGGACGTTTTCTTGATCTTACCTTTCTTAGTTGAGAACAACAGGTACTCGTCTTCTGGGAAATCGCTGACATGCAGTAGATCCTCGACTTTCTCATCCCGTTCCAACCTGGGCAGCATGTTCACTATAGGTCTACCCTGGGTCCTTCTGCCACCCTTCGGTACTTTATAAGCTTTCAACCAGTAAACCCGTCCTTTATTGGTGAAGAACAATAAATAATCGTGAGAATCCACCACGAACATGTCTACGACATGATCTTCATCTTTCGTATCCATCCCTATCAGACCCACTCCACCTCTACGCTGTTTACGATACGTATCAACGGGTAATCTTTTGATGTAACCACGGCGAGTCAAAGTTATCACTAACTTCTCTTTAGGAATAAGATCTTCCGTTTCAACCTGCACCGCGTCCTTATCGATCTCAGTCCTTCTTTCGTCACCGTACTTCTCAGCAAGTTCATCCAATTCATCTTTGATGATATCCAAGATCCTCTGTTCATCACTCAATATACTCTTGTATTCCTGTATCTTCTCTTCGATCTCTTCGTACTCGGTCTGAAGTTTATCACGTTCCAACCCTGTCAATCTTCTCAACCTCATATCCAGGATGGCCTGGGCTTGTCTATCACTCAACAGGAACTTAGAAACTAACTTTCTTTTAGCTTCGTCCTGGTTTTCAGCGCCTCGTATGATTTTGATGACTTCATCTAAGTTACTCAGAGCGGTCAACAATCCTTCTAGGATGTGAGCCCTCTCTTCCGCTTTATCTAGATCGTACTTCGTTCTTCTGGTTACCACATCAATACGATGATCGATGTAGTACTGTATAGTATCCTTTAAAGACAATACTTCAGGTTCATTATCGACCAAAGCTAGATTGATGACTCCGAAAGTGACTTCCATCTGAGTATGCTTGAACAATTTATTCAAAGCCACTTCTGGGAGGGTTCCTCTTTTAAGTTCTACAACTACTCTCACACCATCTCTATCGGATTCGTCCCTCAGATCTGAAACTTCATCCAAAGTCTCTCTCTTAACAAGGTCGGCTATATTCTCCACAAGTGTAGCTTTATTGACCTGATACGGGATCTCATTGATTATAATACGACTCCTGTTTCCACCCAACTCTTCGATCTTAGCTTTAGCTCGAACGGTGATCTTTCCCCTCCCGGTCTTATAGGCTTGGTAAACTCCCTCATGACCGTAAATTATACCCCCCGTAGGGAAATCTGGACCAGGTAATACGTCCATCAAATCCACAACGTCGGATTCAGGTTCATCTATCAACATCTTGATAGCATCTACAAGCTCGTTCAGGTTGTGCGGCGGTATGTTCGTAGACATCCCTACCGCGATCCCGCTTGAACCGTTCAACAAAAGATTAGGTAACTTGGATGGTAAAACTACAGGTTCTTCAAGAGAACCATCGTAATTGTCCCTAAACTCAACAGTTTCTTTACCGATATCCTCGAGCATCTCTTCGGCTATAGCTTCCATACGAGCTTCCGTGTAACGCATGGCGGCGGGCTCGTCTCCATCAAGCGATCCAAAATTACCCTGCCCATCCACGAGTGGGTAACGTAAAGAGAAGTCCTGAGCCATCCGCACCAACGTGTCGTAAACGGCTTGATCTCCATGAGGATGGTACTTACCAAGCACGTCACCGACTACACGGGCGGATTTCTTGTGAGATTTTTTAGAGGACAATCCTTCCTGGTGCATAGAGTACAATATCCTTCTATGTACTGGTTTCAAACCATCTCTAACATCTGGAAGAGCTCTACCAACGATCACGCTCATCGCGTAATTTATGTAAGAATTCTTCATCTCTTCTTCGATATTTTTTTCGTAAACTTCATCAGCGATACCGTTATCAACATCGACCATCGTAAAAACCTCATAAATCTATATTAGTCGCCTCGGCGGCGTTCATTTGTATGAATTCTTTTCTAGGAGAGACATCTTTTCCCATGAGGATATCGAACAATTCATCAGCATTCTCGGCGTCCTCTATGGTAACTCTAGCGAGTATCCTGTTATCGGGGTCCATAGTGGTTTCCCACAACTCCTTTGGATTCATCTCACCGAGACCTTTATTCCTCTGTAAACTAACTCCTCTTTTACCCCACTCTTCAAGGATCCCATTCTTCTCAGATTCGTCGTAAGCGTACCTTACTCCCCCTCCTTTTCTTATCTTGTACAACGGTGGTTGAGCCATGTAAAGGTACCCCTCTTCGATCAGGGGCTTCATGTAGCGGTAGAAGAATGTCAGTAATAATGTTCGTATATGTGCTCCATCGATATCAGCATCGGTCATTATTATTATCTTATGATATCTAGTTTCCTCGACTTCAAATTCGTCTCCGATACCAGTACCTAGAGCTGAGATTATAGAACGTATCTCCTTGTTTTCAAGCATCTTATCGATGCGTGCCTTCTCTACGTTTATGATCTTACCTCTTAAAGGCAATATAGCTTGGAAATTCCTATCTCTACCCTGTTTTGCAGAACCGCCTGCAGAATCCCCCTCGACTAGATATAACTCAGATTTAGTCGGGTCTGGATTCGAGCAGTCCGCTAATTTTCCAGGTAGATCGGAACTCCCCAAAACACCCTTCCTGCGGGTCAACTCCTTAGCTTGCTTAGCAGCCCTACGCGCTTTAGCGGCCATTATCGCTTTCTCGATGATCACACTACCAACATCGGGGTGCTCTTCTAGATACGTCAGTAGTTTATCACTTAGAACCGACTGAACGATCCCTCGGATCTCACTGTTACCTAACTTCATCTTGGTCTGTCCTTCGAACTGGGGTTCGGGAAGTTTCACATTTATTATAGCCGTCAACCCTTCCCTGAAATCGTTACCGGATAGTTCGATATCCTTAGCTAGGTCGTTTCTATCCGCGTATTTTTTCAACGTATTGGTCAACCCTGCTCTGAAACCGGTTAGATGGGTTCCTCCTTCTACTGTGTGAATATTGTTAGCGAAGGGCATTATCTCTCGATTATATGATTCAGAAAGGTACTGCATAGCCACTTCAACATGTACTCCATCACTTCTATCCTTAAAATAAACGGGTTCTGGATGCAGTGTTTGTTTTCCTTCATTTAGATATTCAACGAATTCAACTATCCCACCCTCGTAATGGAATTCGCAGCTTTTGTCACATCTCTTATCTTCAAGAGAAATCTTGAGACCTTTGTTCAGAAACGCCAATTCGCGCATCCTTTTTTTCAATGTCGAAAACTTGAATTCAACGGTTTCGAATATATCTTCATCAGGCATGAAAGTCACAGTCGTACCGGTATGCTTTCCACCATCTCCTTTTTCTATCAGATCGGTGACCGGTGTGCCTCTTTCATACCTTTGAACGTACAATTTTCCTTCTCTCTTTACTTCGACTTCTAACCACTCCGATAACGCGTTAACAACAGAAACACCCACTCCATGAAGTCCTCCTGAAACTTTGTAACTTTTCCTATCGAACTTACCTCCGGCGTGAAGTTTAGTCATAACGATCTCGACACCCGGTTTACCGTACTGGGGGTGTTTACTAACAGGCACTCCTCTTCCGTTGTCATCAACTGTTACGCTGCCATCTCCATTAACGGTAACTTTGATCCTGTCACAGTAGCCTTCCATGGCCTCATCTATACTGTTATCAACCACTTCGTAAACAAGGTGATGAAGACCATTCTCATCTGTGCTGCCTATGTACATACTCGGACGTTTTCTAACAGCACTCAGCCCTTCAAGAACTTTTATTTTATCAGAGTCATAAAGTCTTTTTTTATCTATAATCGATTCTTTTTCCATTATTCTTCCACCATTTGAACAATCGTATAATTTGACATCTATAGAGTGCATCCCGATAAGGGTACTCTTCTTTAAACTTACCGTTTATCACTACATTTTCAAAGTATATAATTCTTTTCACCCCACTGGGTATAAAAAAAGAAGAACCTTAAAAATAATTATTATTTATTGGTTCTAATTTTTTCTACGGCCCTTCGATCGAGATCTTTTTGATAAAAATGGTCGGACAGCAAACCAACTGCGATCAATACAAATGTGATCCAAACCAACAAGACCATATTGAAAAGATGGGAAAGTAATAGAAGTAAGCCACTTACGCCTGCTAAAATGTAAGGGAGTGCAGTCCTCCAGGTCCATGGGAATTTTACTACCATCAGATCGTTTCCACAGTTACTGCATATCTCTCTCCTCTTCTCGATATTAGAACACTCTTTGCATACATAGCGTGCGGGCATCGATACTGTTATGCATATTTAGTATATTTTTTTTACCCAAATATGAATTACCGACTAAATTTAACACATTTTAATTAAATTTTATAATAATCGATATGTAAGCGAATATTTTATAATATACTTGGTTATGGTTTATGACGGTGGATATATGCCAGAAAGAAGGATCAAAGATCACCCAGTTTTAGAATTTGAACGGGGTAAAGAGTTTTATTTCGATTATGAAGGTAAGAAGGTAAAAGCTTACGAAGGTGAAACAATAGCTTCTGCTTTGTATGCTGACGGACTGAGAAAATTCACGGAGAGTAAACTTTTAGAAAGACCCAGAGGTTTTTTCTGTGCCATAGGTAAATGTTCATCATGTATAATGTCCGTAGATGGAATCCCTCACACACGAACTTGTGTAGTTTTGGCTAAAGAAGGTATGAAAGTCGAAAACCAAGGAGCTAGACCTGATTTCCCTTCCGCTGAAGTTGAAAAAGGTAAAAGGTTAGAAAAGCATATAGAGATCGCTATCGTGGGAGGCGGTCCTGCTGGTCTCACAGCAGCTATAACTGCAGCGGAACATGGTGCAGATGTACATCTCTTCGACGAGGGTGACAAGCTGGGGGGCCAATTGGTCAAACAGACTCATCAGTTCTTTGGAAGTCATACTGAAGATGCTGGTATAAGAGGCATACACATCGCAGGAGAACTAATCGAAAGGGCGCAGGAGCTAGGTGTCACATTCCACAACAGATCCACCGTTTTAGGATTTTATCCTGAAAGGACCATATCGGTAGAACATGATAACAGATTCGAGATTTACAACACTGAAGGTATAATTTACGCAACAGGTGCCATCGAGAACTTCTTAGCCTTCGAGAATAACGACTTACCCGGTGTATACGGAGCCGGAGGCGTTCAGACTCTGATGAACGAGCAGGGGATAGTTCCCGGTGAAAAAGTTCTGATGATCGGGTCTGGGAACGTTGGAGTTATCGTGAGTTACCAGTTGATCCAGGCAGGCGTGGACGTTGTTGAGGTCGTAGAGGCGCTGCCTGAGATCGGTGGGTATCAAGTTCATGCTTCTAAACTGAGAAGAGCCGGAGTCCCGCTCAACACCCGACATACTATAAAGAAGGCATTAGGAGATGAAAAAGTAGAGGGCGCGATCGTTCAGGAGATCGATGAAAATTGGCAGCCTATCGAAGGTACGGAACGGGAAGTGGATTGTGATGTCATCTGTATAGCTGTTGGACTGCATCCTGATAACGAGTTCCTGAGACAGGCGGGATGCGAGATGGAATACGTTCGACAACTCGGTGGATATGTTCCGAAAAGAACTGAAAACATGAGAACCACCACTGAAAGAGTTTACGTGGCAGGGGATTCAGCAGGGATCGAAGAAGCTACCGTGGCAGCCCTAGAGGGCAAGATAGCCGGAGCTGCACTGACCGAAGAGATTCACGGATCATCAAAAGAGTTAGAAAAGAAGAAAGAAGAGGCCAAGAAGAGTTTAGAACAGATGAGGATGGGACCATATGGTGAGGCACCCAGGCAAGGTGTAAAGATGTGTACAGTAGATGAGGAGGTGTGCTGAATGTCGGATTATAAGAGTACGGGTGTGATATCTCTAGATGATATCGAAGTCCCGAGTGATGAGAGATTGAAGGCAGGTCCGGTTGTGGTCATAGAATGTGTTGAGAATATACCCTGCGACCCTTGCGTTGCCGCCTGTCCAAAAGAGGCTATATCCATGGAGATAATCACCGACGTACCGGATGTGGATTTTGAAGAATGTATCGGCTGTGCTTTATGTGTTACAGAGTGCCCTGGTCTAGCGATCTTTGTTGTGGACTGCAGTTACAGCGATGAAAAATGCAAGATCACAGTTCCTTACGAGTACTTACCAGTTCCCGAGAAAGGCGATATCGTTAATGCATTAGATAAGCGAGGGAATAAAGTGCAGAAGGCGGAGATTGTTAATGTGAGGCATTCCGGTAAGACTTACGGTATAACCATGGAAGTCGATAAAGGGAACGTTTGGTCCGTTCGGGGATTGGAGGTGATCGAATGAGTAAAATTATTTGTAGATGTGAAGACCTCACTGAAGAGGACATAGTCGAAGCTATCGAGAAGGGGTATGACGAACTGGAAACTTTGAAAAGACATCTGAGGATGGGCATGGGACCGTGCCAAGGTAAGAGTTGTATACCATTAGCAGAAAGGATATTGTGTCGAGAAACCGGAAAGAGTCCCGACGATATCAGAGAACCTACTTCTAGACCCCCAAATAAACCAGTTCCATTTGCATTACTAGCTTCCGAGGAGGTCGATGACAATGAATGAAGAAGCTGGAGTTGTGATCATAGGCGGAGGAGTCAACGGGCTTGGAACCGCTTATCATCTTGGAAAGATGGGGTACGACGATGTTGTAGTTCTGGATAAATCTTACATCTGTTCCGGAGCCAGCGGCAGGAACGGAGGAGGTATCCGTCAACAGTGGACCTCCGAGGAAAACATCAAACTAGCCCTAGAAAGTAGGAAGATGTTCGAAAAGTTGAATGAAGAGTTGGAAGAAGATCTAGAGTTTTATCAGGGCGGTTACCTAGTTTTAGCTTTCGAAGAAGATGAATCTGAAGAGTTTAAACAGAACGTGAAGCTTCAGAACAGCTTGGGTGTTGAAAGCCAACATTTAACTCCCGAGGAGGCTAAAGAGATAGTCCCCGAATTGAACATCTCGGACGTGGTCGCTGCTACATTCAACCAAACCGACGGTACCATCTACCCTTTCAAAGTGGTCAACGGTTACGCCAACCGTGTTAGAGATATGGGTATCGATATAAGGGATCATACTGAAGTCCTGGATATCGTCACTGAAGGCGATGAGATCAAGAAGGTCAAAACCGATGCCGGAGATATCAAAACCGATATTGTAGTTAACGCCGCCGGTGGTTGGTCATCAAAAATTGCGGAGATGGCCGGTGCTGAAATTCCCAATAAACCGGTAAGGCACGAGATAATGGTCACCGAACCCTACAAGCGTTTCTTAGAACCCATGGTGATTTCGTACTATCACGGTATCTATTTCAGCCAGAGTGAACACGGTAACGTAGTAGGCGGAATGGGTAACCCCGATGAAAAAGTCGGTATCAACCAGACTGGAAGTCTATGGTTCATGAAGAATTTCTCGAAAACGCTCATAGATTTCATCCCCAGGTTCAGCGGCGTCAATATGATAAGACAATGGGCTGGTCTCTACGATACTACGCCTGATGCACAACCGATCTTAGGGACAGTTCCAGAGGTTGAAAGATTCTATCAGATCAACGGATTCAGTGGTCACGGCTTCATGGTCTCACCGGTCGTTGATAAGGTTACAGCAGAATTGATTTTAGGTAAAGAGCCTTCCATGGACATAGATAGATTGAGAGTCACTAGATTCGAGGAAGAGGACTTCGAGGCTGAAGGAGCTGTAGTAGGATAGATGTGGGAGCCATTCTTTTTATTGGGAGCCACTGTCGTTATATCGCTGAGTGGAGTCATGATGCCGGGACCGGTTACCGCTGGTGCCATAGCTAAGGGTGCGGAAGATAAGAAAGCCGGTATAAAGATAGCTCTAGGTCACGCTTTCGTTGAGTTTCCAATTATAGCACTGGTAGCCGTTGGTTTGACCTTCATCGCTTCCTGGGAAGCTAAGGCCGTTATCGGTGTGATCGGAGGCGCTCTTTTGATATATCTAGGTATTCAACTTTTCAAACCGGTTGAGAAGGAAGAGAATAGGTTTCCATACTCTCCGACTATCGTAGGAGTTATGACCAGCGCAGCCAACCCCTATTTCTTCATATGGTGGGCCACCGTCGGTGCAGCACTGATAACGAGAGCTCTAGAATTTGGTGTACTGTTTTTAGCCATATTTGCGGTAGTTCACTGGTCGTGTGATCTGGTTTGGGATACGTTCTTGACCTATTCGTCTCACAGCACACTCGATTACTGGCACAAGCACAGGAGAAAAGTATTCGCCGCCTGTGGAGCATTGATGCTGGTTTTCGGTGTATGGTTCATCGTTTCACCGTTCATTTGATCAGCCTTTTTTCATGTAGGTTTCGTAATCAAGTACCTCTATCAGCTTGAGCAATCTAGTTCTTATCGTTCTGAACACCAGATTAGAGATCAACAGTACACCTCCTATACCTATAAGATAATAAAACCCGGACTGAACTTCTAGATAGATGGTGATGATGTTGAGAAGGTTGAAGAGTATATGTATCGATATCCCTGCGAAGAAGTACAATGCCATATGTAGGTGATCATGCTCTACCATCGCGGTGGAGATACCGTAACCGACCGCTGCGCTGGCACTTCCGTGTAAAAGTATTGTCGATATGCTAGCCATGATAAGGAAAACCAAAATCGGGATATCGTATCCGCCAATATTTTCAGTGGCCCAAGTGAATGTAAAGTAAAGATAAATTATGTTTGCGAAACCTCCGAACCCTAGTCCAGCACTGGCCCCCTGGATCAATCCATCTTCCACCTCGTCAAGTTCACCCTTCACAGAAAGAATGCTGATAGCCTTTAATCCCTCTCCCACCAGTGGTAGTAAAATTATGATTATGAACACGTTAGATATCGATTTGAAGAACTGGAAATATTCATGTTCCCTCATTATCTGCCCATATAAAAGATATGATATTACAAGGAAAACAAGAGCCGCTAGTGCCCCAGCGATGAATGATGTTGAGACGGAACTCCACGGTTCTTTTTCCCACTTCTCGATGTTACGTATATATGCTGAATACAAAACAGGAGGAATAAGTGAAATTGCTAAAATTATTATCCACCTGAAGATTGTGTTGTTGCCGATCATCTATGACCGTAAGGAAACACTGGTA